>CADBOW010000239.1 GCA_902796375.1 uncultured Lachnospiraceae bacterium
ATCTCGGTGTAAACCGGCGTTGCACTAACCGGAACCACCATCAGCACCGTCATCATTGCAACCAGCGCCAAAGCCAAAAGTTTCTTCTTTCCCCTCATGTTACGTACCTCCATATGAAATGAATTTATTATGTACCTGCGGCAGTGGGAATCTCCGCCGCTCTATAAGCACTGACCGAAGTCAGATACCTCTCTTCCTTATAACAAGGATCACCTTGCCCTTCGTATCCCTGATGGGGATAGCTCCGTAAACCCGGCTGTCATTTGCATCCGAACGATAATCATTCAGGACAAAAACCGTATCCTGCGGGACAGTATACGGAAATGAGATCGTTGCCCCTTCTGCGGTGGTGGGATATACCGTATCATCGATCACACCGTAGCCATTTACGGTCAGACCTTCCTCCCCGATGTCAACCACATCGCCCGCCTCAGCCACGATCCTTCCGAACTTCGTCTCCCCGTCTCTTTCATAGGCGATTGCATCTCCTTTATAAAGGGATGCAAATTTGAAGGTCAGACAGAGGTCGCCGTCCTTTATCATGGGATATCCGGAATTACTATGATTCGCATAGACTCCAACCACAAAATAAAGAAGCAAAAATACAACAAGCGCAGTAATACCGATTTTGACAAAAAACATTATGGCATACTGCTTTGCTGTCCGCTTCTTCTTTCCAGATTTCCGATTCTGTTTCTGTTCAGTTCTTTCTTCCGCTTTCATAGAGCCATCCCGGCCGGATGCAATATGTGTTTCATGGGCTTCATGCGTTTCACGCGCTTCATGAGCTTCATGTATTTCATGGGCTTCATCCGTAAGGCCTTCTTCAGATGCCTTCGCATCTTTCTTCTCTATGAAATCCCCTGCATCACCAAAATCGTCCATCACTGAAGAATCCCTCATGCGTCCTTTCTTTCTCCGGAAGCATCTGCCAAAATTCGGTTAGTACTGCTGTCAACAGATGATACACTATCGACTAATAACATTTTATTATACACGCATCCGTACAAAAATCAACCCCACCCTCCATTTCGGGGCAGCGTTTCTCATGGTCGTATCATTCTTTCGAAGGCATCTTATCACAGGATTTGTCACAAAAACATCACAGCGAGAAACGATTCGAAGCGATCACCAAACGATCGCCAAATAAACGATCACCAAAAAAGGAATCTCCCATACCCGCCAGGGGATATCGGAGATTCCGATTTGCGTAAAACTATGTACCATGAACCGCCGGGCTTAAACTGTAAAACAGTCCGAGCCGTTACTCAATATCCAGCTTCAATCCGTCCAGGATATCCGCCAGGGATGTTCTGATCTCTTCGCTTTTGGGGATCTCGACCTTACTCTCTTCCTCCGCCGGATCCTCCGGATGCTCCAGAAGCGCCTTTATGGAAAGTGATATTTTGCCATCCTTGATGCCAATGACCTTAACATCAACCTCCTGGCCTTCCTTTAACACAACTCCCGGATGCTTGATCCTGGTATGGGAGATCTGTGAGATATGAACCAGCCCTGACAGCCCATCGCCCAGGTCGATGAACGCACCATAATCCTTGATGGTGGCAACCACGCCATGAAATACCTGACCTTCCCGAACATCGGACAGCTTCTTCTTTCTGCTGAGCTCCTCCCTCTCCTTCAGAATTTCCCTGGCAGACAGGATCAGCTTATCCTCTTCCATATTTGCCTCGAAAACCCTGACCTCAAGCTCCTTCTCCAGATAAGGATTGCAGTCATCGATCCTCTTCAGGGAAAGCTTCGAGATCGGGATAAATGCTCTTATCCCTTCAAAATCCGCAACCACGCCCCCCTTTACTATGCCGTTCACGGTTACAGTGATATTTTCCTGCGATTCCTTCAGTTCCTCTGCCTTCTTCCAGGCCAGAAGTGTATCCGTATCACGGACACCGTCCCCCATGAAATCGTAGGATTTCTCCAGCATTTCCTCATAATCCTTCATTGATTCTCCCATTTCACAATCTCCCTTCCACCTCGCAGTTCATCCGAGGTATTCCCTTATATCCTATTAAATATACCATAACAATCCTGCCACAGAAAGACCAAATTTCACTTCATGCAGACTTGACAGTGGCAAGGCCAAAATTCAGGCTTGACATATTCCCATGTCTATTGTTATAGTAGGTACGAATTAATACTAAAGGAAAGCGAGGTATAAATGATGATTGCAGCGATGACAACGATTGTAACTGAATATGGCATGATGACCTCGGTTTCCGATCGCTGATCCCAGGATCGGTATCATGATCCTATGATGGATCCTCAGGATCCGGAGCTTATGATCCGGATTTCAATATGATATTCCGCCGTGGCCTCTTCGTCACGGCTTTTCTTATGCCTTCTCAGGCTCCGACCCCGGTCTCCATGCTGTATTTCATGTCTTTAAAAAAATCCAGGAATAAGGAATAAAGAATAAAAATATAGAATATAACAGAAATGGAGATATATGAAAATGAACAGCAAAAATTCCAATAATACAAAGAACAATATCATTATACGCAAAGAAACCAAAGACGACTATTATGCCACAGAGCTTTGCACCCTGCGTGCATTCTGGAATATTCACGGCCCCGGCTGCAATGAGCATCTGATGGTTCACAAGCTCCGTGATTCCGCAGATTACCTGCCGGAGATCAGCAGAGTTGCCGAACTGGACGGACAGATCGTCGGCGTGATTATGTATCATAAGGCACGGATCGTTGACGGGGATCAGGAGACGGAGATCATCACCTTCGGCCCGCTGGCGGTGGAACCCACCTGCTTCAATATGGGTATCGGAGGGAAGCTCCTGAGAGAGACTCTGGCGCTGGCAAAGGAAGCCGGTTATCTGGGCATCGCCCTCTGCGGCGAGCCGGACTATTATCCCAAATTCGGCTTCCTCCGGGGCAGGGGATCCGGTCTCGAGCATAACATGTTCGGAACTCCCGATCCCTTTATGATCTATCCTCTGAATGACGGCTTTGAAAAGCTTCGGGGCAAATTCTACGAGGCAGAGGTTTTCGAGGAATGTGATGATGAAGAAGAGATCGCGGAATATACAAAGAAATTTCCGTATTACAAACCCTTAAAGCTCTCCTGCCAATGGCTCCATGCGGAGAAGCTGGGCAGGATCTCAGAGGTCCGGAAGAACAGCTACACCATCCGTTTCTGGGAGAAGGAGATTCCCGCAAAGCTGAAGGGTCATTTCTATGAGTCTGATGCCGAGGGACTCCCGCTGGTGGGCGATTATGTGACCTTTGCCTATAACCCTTACGGGGATTCCACCATCCTTTCGGTATGTGAAAGAACGAGTCTGCTTCAACGTCCGGATCAGGCAAAGACCGGCACCATGCAGTACATGGCAGCCAACGCGGATCATGTTTTTATCGTCACCTCTCTGAATGAAGATTACAGCTACAATCGGATCGCACGATATATAAGCGTTGCGCTTCAGGGAAATGTGACTCCCGTAGTGATCCTGACCAAGTCAGATCTCTGCGAGGATACGGAACCCTATGTAGAAGAGGTGAGAAGCATTTCCGACAAGGTTCGGGTACATGCGATCTCCGCACGCTATAACACAGGCATGGATGTACTGGATCAGTACATGACCCCCGGCACCACCATCTGCCTTATGGGCTCCTCCGGAGCCGGAAAATCCACGCTGATCAACACCCTGTCAAAGGAGGAGGTCATGAAGACCGGAGAAGTCCGTATGTCGGATTCTACGGGAAAGCATACAACCACCTTCCGGCGTCTGATCCAGCTGGAAAACGGCGTTACGATCATTGATACCCCGGGCATGCGCGAGATCGGCATCGCCAACAATGAGGAAGGTGTAAGTGAAACATTTTCCGACATAGAGGAACTGGCCTGTCAATGCAGATTCAGCAATTGCAGGCATGACACAGAACCCGGCTGCGCCATCCGGGCCGCCATCGAAAGCGGCGAGCTGTCGCAGGAGCGCTATGATCTTTATATCAGTCTCCGTAGGGAAAATGTAAGAAACTACGCAAAGAAGAAACAGATTTCCAAATGGATCAAGGCTGAGAAAAAGGCAAGGAACCGTCGGTCAGAAAACTGATCTGCAGTTTTCTGAAGCCTTCATAAGAAGGCTTATCCATTAAAGCCATATAGAATGCCCCGGGGATCACCGTCCCCGTGGCATTTCCTGTCAGGATCCCGATGGCATCAGCCGAATTTCCTTCTATGCAGCAGACAGATCTTGATCAGAACGACCGTCAGAACAAAGAGCAGGGAATGAACCCCGATCAGCATCGTCTCCTTCGGATCGAATGTGTCACCGTTTCCCACCATGACGAAGCCATCCGTAACCGGCGGAAGAAGGAAGTTCAACACCTTCATGTACGGAAGCTTATCTATGATCGGGGTTTTACAGACTGCCAGGACCGCAACCAGTACCACACCGATGACCGCGTTCCTTCTTCTCGGTATGAGCCTCCGGTGGAAGAAATCCCCCAGTGCAATCCCACAGATTCCGTTCCCCAGAATCACGATACTGCTATAGAAGACATCGGTCCCTTCCAGCGGTCTGGTGAACCAGCCCTTATCGATACTGCTCCGGATCACCGGATACAGGATCAGGATCACCCCATAGAACAGCATGATGCTGAAGGTTACCATCTCTCTGGCCAGATAATAACCTCCCTCCGAACGACTGTGCAGCTGGAACAGTTCTTCCTGCACATCCTGTTCCTTCATCTGAATACACATGGTGATATAGGTACTGATCACAAACAGCAGAAATCCGGACATCAGAAAACTGGAGGAAATCTGCTGCGGGATGATAGAATACATCACTCCGAGAAAAACCACCACGGAAACCGTCGGAATCACAAGAATCGTGCTTTTGATCACTGTCATCATCTTCAGTTTGTATAAGCTAAATATATTCTTCAATGCCGACCAGCTCCCACCCTTCATCATACAGCTTCATCACGGTTTCCTTAATATGCTCCTCCTTCACTGGGAGCATATATTTATGCCCCCGGAGGATCATTTCCGGCCAGCATTCTTTTCCGTCATATCTTCTGACGTAGATCCGGAAGCCGGATTTTTCCTTTTCCTCCCGGCTTCTCAGGCTGCCCTTTTCGATGAGATAAACCTCGTCAGACAGCTCATCCATCAGCTTCTTCTCATGACAGGACATGAAAATGGTGATCCCCCGGGTTCTCAGTTCATTTACCTTGGAAATAAATACCTCCTGGGAATCCGCATCCTGCCCTGATAAGGGTTCATCCAGAAGAATTACATCCTTCGGAGCCATAAGGGCCTGTATCACTCCCACCTTCTGCAGACTGCCCTTTGACATATGTGTCATCCGGATATGCCGCATGTCCTCCAGGAAAAAGTCCCGGATCAGTCCTTCGACCCGGCCGAATTCGATGCCTTCCATTCCTGCAACGGATTTCAGATAGTATTCCATGGATACATCCAGCCCGGTGAACTTCTCGGGAACATAGGAGAATCCCACCTTGCCGGAGTATCGCACCCTTCCCCGGTTAATGCGGACCAGGCCGGCGATCACCTTCAGCATGGTGCTCTTCCCGCATCCGTTATGTCCGGCAAAAGCATAGGAGCCGCCTTTTCGAAATTTATGGGAAATGTCATCCAGAACCGGATTTTTACCGTATGATTTAGAAACACCTTCCAGTGTTATGATATCCTCAATCATTTACCTGCTACTCTCTTTCTCGGATTTCTGCTCTTCCTGCTCTCTTCCGATATACTCAAGACAAAGCATGGTCAGGTCATCGAACTGAGGTGCTTCCTTTACAAAGCTGTCTACTGCCGCATGCACCATCTCCAGAACCTGCTTCGGCGAATCCTCTTCTGCAAGTCGAAGTGCCTCC
>CADBOW010000240.1 GCA_902796375.1 uncultured Lachnospiraceae bacterium
GGTGCTGGCGGCCTTCGGTCCGTATATCGATACCGGAGGATGTCTTGCCTGCTGCTTTGATGATGCACCATACAAGTTCGTAAACGGGATCAGCGTATCCAACTGGTATGGAGGCTATCGGGGCGTTAACAGTATTCGTACCGCCATCAAGGATTCCATGAATATCATAGCGGTTAAGACCATTACGGAGCTGACTCCGGAGGTGGCTTACAATTATCTGATCAATGACGGATTTACCACTGTGACGGATCATTTTACCGCCAGCAACGGAGATGTGCTTTCCGATGTGAACCAGGCGCTTGCCCTGGGCGGTATCACAAAGGGTGTTACCAATCTGGAAAATACGGCGGCCTATGCATCCATTGCAAATCTTGGTATTTACCGCAAACCGGTATTCTATTCAAAGGTATATGATCATGACGGAAATCTGATCATAGATTATACAAATCCGGATGATTCGAAACGGACACACCGGACCATGAAGGCGACGACCTGCTGGCAGCTGATCCAGGCGATGCGGGAGGTGGTTACCAACGGAACCGGAACTGCCGCCAGAATGAAGACGGATATCTTCAATGTAGGAAAAACCGGAACAACATCAGAGGATTATGACCTCTGGTTCTGCGGTATGACACCGTACTATACCGCTGCGATCTGGTATGGCTGTGATTCCAATGTGGATAACGGAAATGTTCTTGTTCATGAGACCATGTGGCGTGTCATCATGGATGAGATCGCGGAAATGGAAGGACAGGATCCCGAGAGGAACTGGGAAGAACCGGATGGGATCACAAAGGTTACGCTCTGTAAGGTGACAAATCAGCTGGCAGGATCCGACTGCCCGACCAGTACGGACCTCTGTGCATCGGACAGTATTCCTGACAAACGATGCGGCGGGCATGAAACCATCGAGCTCTGCAACGAAACCCATATGCTCGCAACGAATACCTGCCCGGAAAAGAGCAAATATGTAGTCCAGAAGAAGGAGAACGGCGAAAAGGAACTGATCGGTGCCAATTTCGAGTATTCACAGGCCAATCTTGTGACACCCTGTTCGGCACATCCGGCGGCACCGGATACGAATACGATCACGACCAGTGCCGGACCCGGCGGTTCCATCACGCCTTCTTCAAATGTTGAGCTGGGACAGGATTTCACGGTATATATCTCACCTTCCGCCGGATTCTCCATCGCTGATGTGGTGGTTGACGGTGTAAGCGTCGGACCTGTATCCTCGTATACATTTGCAGCTGTAAATGAAGTTCATACGATTTCAGCAACCTTCGCCGGAGGCGATACACCGGGACCGGATGACGGTCCGGAGCCTGATCCGGAACCTGAACCGGAACCTGAGCCTGAGCCGGAACCGGAACCTGAGCCGGAACCTGAGCCTGAGCCGGAACCGGATGTGCCCGGACCGGAATTGCCTGTGGACGATGTGCCTGGTGAATAAAAATGAAAAGCCTGCTTTTTGCAGGCTTTTTCACATGATACACATTTCGACGGAAGGGGAAATGGGGAGTACCGAACCCGTTTGAAGTGGAAACATGAGGGGATTGCTGTACGCAACAGATCAACAATATGTTAGTTTCTATCGAAGCTTCATAAGAGAGATCCGTCCCGACGCACAGTTTGTTTTCTGTAGGAAGGCATCGGAAGCCAGTCAGATCATTTTAAAGGAAAGGGTGGATCTGATTCTGGCGGATCTTAAGATCATCACAAGGAAGGGAATGGATACCTCGGGACTGCATTTTTTAAATGGAGTCCGAAACGTCAGAGGGTATTATCTGGTCCCTGTTGTTTTGGTGGCAGACGTTGATGATGAAGGACCGTTCTTAAAAGAGGATGTCCACTGCTATGAATTCTTTCGGAAGCCCCTGAATCAGGAAGCGTTTCGGGAGAAGATCGGTCCGCTGCTCAGATATGCGGACGAAGGGAGGATCAGTCCGGACATCCGTGCTCTCCATTTCTTTCGTAAGCGGAAGTGCCTGTATCCTGTATCGGAGGAGGAGCTGGTGCGCTTTGAGCTTCATTCCCATAACGGGCTTATCGTCACGCTGCAGGATTCCTACGATGTGGATATCGCTTCGCTCCGGAAGGATGAGGAGCTGCTCAGTTCCCTTGCATTTCTGCAGGTGAGCAGATGCGATTATGTGAATAAAAAATACATTCAGAAGATCGAACAGGACAAGATCGTTCTGAAAAATGATATGGGTGAGGTTTTCCTTACGGATACGGGACGGGAAAATGTGAAACGCTTCCGGGAAGACCTGAAAAGGAACGGAGAGGACGAAAAGGAAGAAGGGAAAGGATGACGCACGAAGCCTTGAACCGAAAGCCATTTTCTGATAGAATAGAGAAGTGTCAGTGGGCCGGAAGGAATCATGGATCATTCTTAGGATAAGGAGCAGACTATGATCATAAAAAATGGAACAATCGTGGATCCCACACAGGGGATGGAAGAGATCGGAACGCTTTATATCCGCGGTAACCGGATCGACCGGATCGTTCCCGGAGAATACACTCCGTCTTCTTCGGATTCCGACGAGGAAGTGATCGATGCCTCCGGCAGATATGTCATGCCGGGACTGATCGATCTGCATGTTCATTTCCGGGATCCGGGACAGGAGTATAAGGAGGATATCGCAACCGGGTCTGCGGCAGCAGCTGCAGGAGGAGTTACAACCGTTTGCACCATGCCGAATACCATTCCCACCGTAGATTCGGTAGATACACTGCACTATGTGATCCATAAGGCGGCAAAGGAATCCCTGATCCGTGTGGAGCAGCTGTCGTCGATCACCATGGGAGAGAAGAATGAGCAGCTGGTAGATATTCCGGCCATGAAGGAAGCCGGAGCAGTGGCTTTCTCAGAGGACGGAAAGAGCGTTATGGATACGGCATTGTTCCGGGAAGGTCTGAAGCAGATTGCTGCAGTGGACGGGGTGGTCATGTCTCACTGTGAGGACAGGGATCTGGTGGCCGGCGGCGTTATGAATGCAGGACCGAAGCAGCAGGAGCTGGGCTATCCGGGAATCACGAATGCAGTTGAGGATGTGATCGCCGCCAGAGATATCTTTATGGCTGCGGAGCAGGGAGTCCGGCTGCATCTCTGTCATTGCTCGACCCGGGGAACCGTTGAACTGATGCGTATGGCGAAACGTCTGGGCTATGACGTGACCGCAGAGGTGTGCCCGCATCATTTCACACTTACGGATGCGGATATACCGGGAGATATCGGGAATTATAAAATGAATCCGCCCCTTCGGAGTGAAGAGGATGTTCAGGCGCTGATCGAGGGCCTGCGGGACGGGATCATGGATGTGATATCCACAGATCATGCCCCCCACAGTGAAGAGGAGAAATCGAAGGGCTTCCGCTCTGCCTTTGGGATCGTGGGCCTGGAGACCAGTGCAGCGCTTACCTTTACGGCACTGGTGGCGCCGGGGATCATTTCCATCCGGCGTATGGTGGAGCTGATGAGCTCCAATCCGGCGAAGGTCATTCGTATGGAGGATGAGAGAGGTACCCTGAAGCAGGGAGCGCTGGCGGATGTGACGATATTTGATCCGAATGAAGTATGGACTGTGGAGCCGAAGCAGTTCTTTTCCAAAGGAAAGAATACACCCTATGCCGGAAAGACACTGGTGGGCAGAGTGAAAACCACCATCTGTAACGGCAAAGTGGTTTATCAAGGTTAATAAAGGAGAATTACAAGATGATTTCGAGACTGATCCGCGAGATTCAGAAGAAAAATGCACCCATCGTAGTAGGATTGGATCCTCAGCTGGGATTCCTTCCCAAGCAGCTTATGAAGGATGGAATCAGGGAATACGGAGAAACACTGGAGGCAGTGGCTGCCGCAGTGTTTGAGTTTAACAAGGCGATCATAGATGCAACCTATGATCTGATCCCGGCGGTGAAGCCGCAGATCGCCATGTATGAACAGTTCGGTGTGTCCGGACTGGTGGCATTCCGGGAGACTGTGGAATATGCCAAATCCAAGGGACTTGTGGTGATCGGGGATGTGAAGTGCGGCGATATCGGGTCCACATCCGGAGCATATGCCACCGGACATCTGGGAACGGTACAGGTGGGTTCTTCCACCTTCGCCCCCTTCGATGAGGACATGGTCACTGTGAATCCGTATCTCGGGTCTGACGGAGTCAAGCCCTTCATCGATGTATGCAATAAAAATGACAGAGGGATCTTTGTGCTGGTGAAGACCTCAAATCCCTCTTCCGGTGAATTCCAGGACCGTGAGATCGATGGCAGACCCCTCTACGAGCATGTGGGCGAGA
>CADBOW010000241.1 GCA_902796375.1 uncultured Lachnospiraceae bacterium
AAAAGCACCCTGCAGATTTTTTCCGCAGGATGCCCTGGTACGCTGCTATGATCCGGAGGCGCCTCGTCAGTGTCCGAAGCCTCCTCTTCCGCCATGGCCTCCGCCGCCCATCATCTGGCTGGTCAGCGTGTTGGTCTCAGTTCCGTTCTCAATGACCGTACCACCGTTCACGGTTCCATTTCCATCATAATCGAAGGTGGACTGTCCCGAAACATCGACGGTTCCGCCGTTCACAACGATATCTCCGTTGGAATCCACGCCATCCGTGTCGCCCTGGCCCATAGCTATCGTTGTGGTTCCTCCGTTAAACTCCACGATGGTGGTATATGATCCGGATTTGTTTGCCGCATTGATACCGTCATCCGTTGCGGAGATCCGGATGGTTCCGTCATTGATCTGAATGCTGGTTCCTTCCATGCCCTCAGCGCCGGTGAGATCCAGAGCTCCGCCGTCCACCTGAAGGATCGTAGTTGCATGGATTGCGTCATCCGCCGCCTGGATCGTAAGAGAACCTCCGCAGATATAGATCTGTCCCTGGCTGTTATCATCGTCATCCTCCGCATGGAGTCCGTCATTGCAGGCGGTGATATTGATGGTTCCATCCGCTACGGAAATGGACTCCTTCGCCTCCAGTGCACAGTCCGTACAGCTGATATTCCAGGTTCCGCCGGTGACCTTAAGGTCGTTCTTGCAGCTGACCGCATTATCCGTGGAAGAAATCTCCACCGAACCGATCCCGTTCAGAACCAGATCATCCTTTGCGAAAATGACTGCATCCGTCTTTGTATCTCCGTCCTCCCGGAAGGTTCCGGTCACGGATAGGCTGTTCTTCGAGTCTGTAGATGTAACAAAGACCTTATCTGCATTTTTCACATAGATACAGGGAAATGAATCATTCGTGATCGATACTCCGTCCAGAACAAGCTGAACCTTGTCCCCGTCCTGTGCCTCCACGTATACTGTAACATTTGATGCCGTTCCCGTCAGCACATAGGTTCCTTCCTCTGTGATGGTGATATCCTGGCCGTCACTCAGGATATAGGTGACCGCTTCCGACAGGTCGGCGGTCTGCGTCAGATCCCGCTGGGTGAAAAGATCCGCCGCATTGATCATTCCGGTGGATGTGACCGAAGCCGCAGTAACCAGATTCCCATCCGAACTAACGGTCTTTACCGACGTCCTGGTGACGGACGCTTCGGCCTGTGCCGTATTCTCAGCCACTGTGGTTTCTGTCGAGGAATTTCCGCAGGCTGCAAGGCTGCCTGCCAGTATAAGTGCCGTGATCACCGGTATTATTTTCTTGTTCATAAAGATCGCCTCCCTTCTCGGATCATCCCTTTCCGGTCCTTTCGAAAGACCGCCTGCTGTTTTGTATGAGTGAACTATATCCTGTCAACCTTAAATCAATCTGAAGATATCGCATCGAATATGAGGGATTCCTCTCCTTCCCGATGTTGCGCACAAAAGAAAAGGCCACAGACTGTCCGTCCATGGCCCTTCCCCTCCGGGATCACTGCCCTATGAAATATCCACTTTACTGAATCTCCCGATCCGCGAAAAATTCTCTGATCTCGGTATATCCTTCTGCCGTAAGCTGTTCCTTCTGGAACTTCTTGTTCTTCTTCATCATAACGATACTGATCTTCGCCCCCTGGGACCGCAGCTCCTTCGCCATTTTGAGAAGCTGTCCCAGCTTCTCTCCCGGCATTCCCTTTTCCACCAGGAAAGCCGTCTTTCCTTCGCTGCCGGGGATCCGGAAATCCCGT
This sequence comes from uncultured Lachnospiraceae bacterium, assembly GCA_902796375.1. Taxonomy (GTDB): domain Bacteria; phylum Bacillota; class Clostridia; order Lachnospirales; family Lachnospiraceae; genus Eubacterium_Q. Next base: position 1,767 of record CADBOW010000241.1, read on the forward strand.
TCCAGAAGCAGCATGACGATCCGTTCGAATCCGATGGAGAAACCACAGGCCGGCGTAGGCTGCCCCGTAAAGCGTCCGATCATTTCATCATATCGTCCGCCGCCGCCCACGGATCCGCCGTATTCATCCATGGAGATCTCGAAGATCGGGCCGGTATAATAGGACATGCCGCGAACCAGTGTGGGATCAAATGCCACTGCAAATTCCGCTTCCTTTGCTCCCTCCACGGTGTCCATAATGGTGCACAGATCTTCGGAAATCTTCGCCGGAAGCACATCTCCCAGGATCTCAGCCAGCAGGCGGATCCCAGCGGAATCCGGTGTGGCCTTCCGGAAGAGCTCCAGATACCGGTCCACCGTCTCCTCTCCGTAGCCTGCGCCGATCAGTTCCTCCCGGACACCTTCCATTCCGATCTTGTCCATCTTGTCCAGAGTGATAAAGATTCCGTCATAATCCACGGTCTCGCCCTCCGGAGCAGTAAATCCCGCATAATCCACCATGGCACGCAGGATCCGCCGGTCGTTGATCCGGATGGTAAACTTCTTAAAATCCAGCTTTCCCAGCAATGTGGATGTGGCAAGGATCAGTTCGATCTCCGCCAGGATCGTCGGCTCTCCGAGAATATCGATATCACATTGCATGAACTGACGATAGCGTCCCCGCTGGGGTCGATCCGCTCTCCACACATTTCCCATCTGAAGTGCCTTAAAGGGGCTGGGAAGTTCATTTGCGTTATTCGAATAATACCGGCAGAGGGGCACCGTAAGATCATACCGGAGTCCGCCATCCACCAGATCCGCCTCCGTCTCCGCTTCCGTCAGCTTCAGCTTCTCTCCCCGCTTCAGGATCTTGAAGATCAGCTTCTCATTCTCGCCCCCCTGTTTGGAGGAGAGATTCTCTATATGCTCCACACACGGAGTCTCCATGGACGTAAATCCGAACCGTTTGTAGGTCTCCTTGATCAGTCCGATGGCGTAATCCCGGATCTCCATCTCCCGGGGAAGTATATCCTTCATGCCGGTCACCGGCTTCTTTTTCATGGCCATAATCCTGTCCTTCCTGTAATCTCAGTATTTTACATGCACTATACTATACCACCAACCTGCGGAAAAGAAAAGACCCCTGCCACAGCAGAGGCCTTTCAGCTCTAATTACACTGTCCACTATATCCGATCCGGTCTTCGGATCCCCACAGGTTATACCCTGCGCACATCCTCCACCAGGATCTCATGAGTTCCGCCGTTTCCTTCGGATCCTTCACGGAAATCGGTAGCAGCCATCACCTTGTCCAGGAATTCGATAAAACGGTCGATATTTCCGGCCTCCATTCCCTGCAGGGATTCCTTCAGCTGCTCATATACCGGCTTATCTGCCGAATAGCCCTTCTCCTTGATATATCCGCGGGCCAGGGAGATCATACCCTTCTCCTTGATCTTATGGATACCTACCAGATAAATGAACTGATCCACGATCTCCTGATTATCCTCAAAGAATCGTGCAAGTGAATCGATCTCACCGGTCAGGATCACTACATAATCATTCTGATCTGCTGCGGAATTCCGGATAACCTCAACCAGCTTCTCCGGCTGAACCAGTCCGGCGTTCTCAATGATCAGACATCCACCCTTCAGACCTTCCAGCTTCTCCAGACCGATCTTGTTCAGCTGCTTTGCCTTGATCTTTGCGATCTTATCGGACTTCACCAGCTCCATAGCATAGAAGCTTCGTGCAAAATCTTCTCCCACCTTAACGGTACCGAATCCGTTCTTTCCGAGAATAACGATATTCATCGGCATATCCGGATGACGCAGGATCGAATTCACGGAAAGGATCACATCATCCGATGTTCCGGCGATCTTGCTGTACTTCTTCAGCGTAGTGGCTCTGGAAGGAAGCGCTCCCAGAGGAACCTCTTCCCCGGTCACCGGATCGGTCACGCGCCGTACTCCCATACCGGCCTGCGCTTCCATCTCACGGCGTGCCTGTCGCTGCTCCGCCTTCTTCTCTTCCGCTTCACGCTTGGCTGCGCGCTCTGCGCGACGACGTGCTTCCTCTTCGTAAGCAAGCTGTTCTTTCCGTTCAGACTCACGGACATAAGCCTGCATATCTTCTTCTGCTGATTTTTCCTTCTTCGCCTCCTGCTTCTTGCCCGATTTTGCTGGTTTCTTCTTCTCGGGTGCAGGCTTCTGCTCCGGTTTGGATTCTGCCTTCGGCTCCGGCTTGGACTCTGCCTTCGGTGCAGGCTTCGGTTCTGCCTTCGGTGCAGGCTTGGACTCTGCCTTCGGTGCAGGCTTCGGTTCCGTCTTCGGTGCAGGCTTCGGCTCTGCTTTCGCTTCCGGCTTAGGCGCAGGTTCCGGTTCTACAGGTGTCTTCGCGCCGGCTTCACCGGTCATTGTGCCTTCTGCTTCCCCGTCTTCCTTTGAAAACATTTTTTTAAGCAACCGTTTGATCGCTTCATATGCATTTCTAAAAGGTTTCATATACAACCCCCTCCGAACGAAAGTATACAAGTATTATACTACAATAATTATCAAATTTCGACAAGGAAATGCACGAAATTTACAATATTTTTTGCATTATCTACATATTGGGGTATCCCCTGACTTCTCATACTAAATGCGCGATTCCTCCAAATATCAATCTATTGAAGCATCCTGAGGATGGTGTTATAATATCCTATGTGGCACTAAATAATGACAGAATCCCGGTATTTGTATGATCAACGGAAAGAAGATAATCGCATTATGTGTATCCCGGATATATGATCCGCAGATTTACGGTTTTATCAAAAAACTGACCGGTACTCTGCGGAAGGCGAATTGTGCTCTTCTGATCTTTACCATCAACTCCGACATCTACTGGGAGGAGAACCTGAATCCGGCGGAGACCTACGTCTTTGACATCATGCCCTACAGGGAACTGGACTGCATCATAATCATGGACGAGAAGATCAAAAGCCACGTGGTGACCAACCGGATCATGTCCAAAGCGAAGGAAGAATCCGTTCCGGTGCTGATCGTTGACGGCAACTATCCCGATACCACTCTGGTCAACTTCGATTACGAGGCCGGCTTCGAGGAGATCACCCGCCATATCATAGAGCATCACGGAGCGAAGCATCCGCATATGATGGCCGGTCTGCCCCACAATGTTTTCTCTGACCGGAGGATCGAGATCTTCCGGAAAGTGATCGAGGAAAATGGGATTCCCTTCGATGACAGTATGGTAAGCTACGGTGACTTCTGGGCGGATCCCACCAGGGATGCCATGAAGGAACTGCTGAAGCGTGACAAGCTGCCGGATGCCATCATCTGTGCCAATGACATCATGGCCATCAATGTGGTGGATTCTCTGAACCAGGCCGGGATCCGTGTTCCGGATCAGGTCCTTGTATCCGGTTTTGACGGATTTGATGAGGTCTTCTTCTCCACACCGAAGATAGCCACCTCCAGCTGTGACATCCTCCTGCTTGCAGAGGCCGTAGGAGATGCCGCACTGTCTCTGGCGAATCATGAGACCATCTCCGATCTATATATCAAACCGGAGCTGATCCCCAACGAATCCTGCGGCTGCCCGGAGCATATCTGGAATCCCAACAGCCTTACGGCCAACTTTAACAACAATTTCTATCGTCATCAGGATGATACGCGGATCCTGTATAATATCGCCTCCAATATGGAGACCAGCGAAGACATCTGGCATATGGCCGCCGCCATCCATGCCCACAAAACGAAGCATCTCCTGACGATCGTTGACCGGAATATTTTTGACATGGAGGAGAATTATTTCATGTCAGATCATACCGGTCAGCTGCAACCGAATTTTCATATCATCAATGATGCCGACTATGCGGAGGAACACCGGTTTGAGCATATTCCACTCCCTCCCGAGATCTTCTATGACACCACGCCCAACCCCGATGAAAGCGTTCTGTCCGGCGGCTACCGCGACCGGATCATAGAGCTGATGGAGGACGGCTATCCTCTGGTATTCCATGCACTGGATTATATGAATCGTCCCTTCGGCTTCAACTGTTATTTCTACGGTGACGGCGTCATAACCGACTATGCCCGGGCAGCCATCGTCACAAATGCCATCAGTATGGGGATCGGCGGTTTCATCAACCTCCAGTATCAGCGCCGTCTTCTGGAGAAGATGGATGAAATGTACAAGCACGATGCACTGACCGGACTGTTCAACCGGATCGGCTTCCTCAATGTCTATGAAGATGTCCGGAACGATGAATCAAATGAAGGAATGCCGGTTACCGTGATCATGTCCGATCTGGACGGTCTGAAATACATCAACGACAACTTCGGCCACGCCGACGGTGACCATTCCATCGCCGCAGTAGCCTCGGCACTGAAGAAATCCTGTCCGGATTCCGCACTGTGTGCCCGCTTCGGCGGAGACGAATTATTCGCAGTCATTTTCGGAGACTGTGATCCGGACCGGATCATCCGGAACATCGACGAAAAGCTCCTGGAATATAACCGCAAGGTACAGCTTCCGTATTCGGTCACAACCAGCAGCGGTGCCTATTCCACCACATTTGATCAGACCTTTGAGATCCTGAAGGCTCTGAAGATCGCCGACAAGAAAATGTATGCCGTAAAACACAGGAAGCATCAGCAACTGGATCACAATGATTAATATACTCAGACAGAAACAGCGGCCACATTCGTGACCGCTGTTTCTCGTCCGAGTTAGCTTTCAGCTTCTTTTTCTTCCGTTGATCACCACCGAGCTCCTGCCATAGACCTCGTGGATCTTCTCCTTCGGTGCCAGCGTAAGCTTTCCGCTGTCTGAGGTAAGATTGATGGAGACATCCGCACTGTTCATTTCAATCTCCGTATCCTGACTGATGCCGCCGTAGACATAGGCCTCCCGGCCGATGGCTTTGAAAATGAATCCCGCATAGGACAGGCTGATCTCCGATCTTCCCTTGCGGCTGCCCAGTCCGGTCAATTTATCTCCTGTGAGATCCATATGAATCGAGAGGTCATTTGCCTCCACCCGGGCTGTTTCCCCATCCACCGTTCCGATCACGGTCTGATTCTTCCCGCTTCCGGTGCAGCGGATCAGCGACCGCCACATCCTCACGTCGGTATTGCCCGACAGATTTCCGATATGAACTCCCTTGAAGAAGCTATTTTCAAATAAGAGGTCACAGTCATGAATCTCGATGGGCTGATCTCCGGTCAGGGATCCGATCCCCACGCCGTCATCTCCGCTGAGCCGGATCACATATTTTCCTTTGTTTATACTCGTTTCTCCGCCCAGACCGGAGCCGATCCCGATGGTACACTGGCCCTTGGACTCGATGTAGATCTCACCGTCCTGGAAGAATTCCAGGGTTCCGTGGCCCTGATCCTTCGCATTTCCGATCCCGTAGCTGTCTGCGCCGGTCAGCAGGATCTTCAGATTCCCTTCGCCCTCAACGGCCAGATTTGCGCCCTCCGAAACCTTGATCCCGCCGCCCTTCAGCGTGTTTTCTCCCTCCAGGCAGAGCGTGAGATTTACGCCTTCACTGATATTGATACAGGGTCTCAGCTTCTTGTTGGAAAGACATACATTTTCCAATGTGATCCTGCCGTCATATCCCTCCAGAACATCGATATGGATCTTCGTATCCGAATTCGGAGTCCCGGCTATGGTAATATCACGGAAGGTTGCATCCTTCGATCCCACCACAATGGTGGTTTTATTTTCCTTGATCAGGTGATTCAGGGATACCCGGCTGGTGGAGCCTGCGATATAGGTCAGATCACTGGAGCCGTCTTCCTTCTCCTGGTGATAACGCCGGATCTCCATCCTCACATCCCCATCCACCGATGCAAGAACCTCCGCAGACGGACGCGCCACATAATACCCCTGGATCAGATCCGCTCCCAGACGGATCACAGTCCGAAGCTCTTCCCTGGTTTCCACGCCCTCTGCCAGTGCCATGATATTATTCTCATGACAGAAATCCACGATCTCACGGACAAAATGCTGCTTCTGTGTGCTGTCCTGGATCCCTGACAGAAGAGAACGGTCAATCTTCACATAATCCGGCATATACCGGAGCAGATTACTGACATTGGAATATCCGGTACCGTAATCATCAACAGCGGAGCCAACCCCCAGATCCCGATATTTCTCTTTCAGAAGCTCCAGTTCCTCATCCGAAAGTTCCGCCTGCTCCGTCAGCTCTACAACTGCGGTTCCCGCATTCCGTCTCAGCAGCGTTTCGATCCGTTCCCGGTCCTGCTCCTGCAGCTTGCAGCCCGGAATACTGTTTATAAAAATTTTCCTTCCTTCGAAAAGGTCCCGGTTCTCCTCAAGAATCCCAAGTACATTACAGAAGGTTGCCCGCTCCACATCCGCCAGGCGCCCCAGCAGATCCGCATAATGCAGGATGGACAGGGGAGATATCTTCTTCTCCGTATTTGATCGCATCAGCGCCTCATAGGAATAGATCTCACCGTCCACAGCTGATACGATGGGCTGGAAATGGTAGATCAGCAGATTCTCCTGAAGGATGCGATCCACCTCCTTCATTTCCCTCTGTTCCTCCTCCGAAAGTCCCGCCAGAGGATTGATCATGGCACCGTCTTCCGCTGAAGCTCCTGCATTGGCCGGGAACTTCACGATTCCCTTCTTCTCCAGCTGACGGATCACCAGCTCCCGGCGGAAGGCTTCCAGGCCGCGCATCACGCCCTGCAGCCACTGCCGGGTAACCGATTCATACTCGTTATTCTCACGGTCATAGCTCAGTACAACATAGCCGAAGGATCTGTCCTCAAAGAAAAGCGGTGTCACGAGAAGGCCCTCCGGCCCGCGATCCGCCGAATCAGGGATCAGCTTCTCCGTATCAAAGATCCGATCGGTGCTGACGCCGCATAAGCTGGCATCCACTGCATCATAGACAAGCACCTCCACCATTTTTTCGGGATAGCCTTCCCGCAGCAGTGCATCGGAAAGAAGCTTCTCCGGATCCAGCCAGCAGGGATCCAGACAGATATGCAGTTTCTTAATCCCACGCAGATAAAAGATGGACTCATACAAAGTCCGGAAGAATTCTTCAATGGAGCCTGCACAGAGCAGATCCTCCGCCAGATAATTATGTACCGACTCGAAGCCTTCCTCCGAGTCATCGGTCACCCAGCTTTCTCTCTTTCGCGAAAGGTCCCGCTCCTCCGGATGGCAGCCGCAGCTCTGTCCGATATAGAGCTCCGCCTCCGGCTTCGGGTCGGAAACCTCTTCTCCCTCGAGCATACGGATCACCGCATCCACGGCAAATGTTCCGTAATACTCTGCGGGAATCCATGTGGAGGTCAGCGAACTGGGGCTTGTCTGTCCCTCCTCGGAGGTCCCGTAGCCTGCCAGCCGGATATCCTCGGGAATCCGCACTCCGTTTTTCTCCAGCTCCTGTGCCAGCCCGATGGCCATACAGTCATTTGCGCACAGGATCGCTTCCGGCAGATTGCTTCGGTCTCTGAGAAGCATCTCCGCACAGTTGGTGCCGCTGGTATACCAGAAATCTCCGTAAAATACCCTTTTTTCATCCACGGTAAGGCCATGGGCTTCCATTGCATCCCTGAAGGCCTTCAGCCGCCGCTGGGAATGTACATGCTTCCGACGTCCTGTCAGATATGCAATATCCGTAAGTCCGTGCTCCTCGATCATGTGGGAAACCTCGGCATACACCACCTCATAGCCATCGGTCCAGAAGCTGCGGAAATACCTGCTCTCCGTGTCCACGCAGATCACCGGCCCCTTAAACTCCCGATGCAGACGCTCTTCCAGCTTCTCCTCCACTCCGGGGGTCTGGATCAGATCGGAGAACAGGATCACGGCATCATACTGATCCGGCGAAATCAGATTGTAGACATTTGATTCCCCCAGCTCCCGTTCTCTGTTATTCTGATATTTAATATACATGGAAAATGCAGTAACGCTGTAGCCGCGGGAAAATGCTTTCTTCATTACCCCGCGCATCAGTTTCTGCTGATATGGCTCATCCGGCTGAGCCAATAATAATGCAATCTTCTTCCCTGCCATTCATTTACTCCCAGTTCCAGTTTCTTTACTACAAAACACCCGAAGCTATATCGGTCCGCCCTTTATATCATACTTCTCCCAGGTGAGCCCCTTCTTCAAGGAATCCGCCCTGGTTTCCTCATATGGCATCGGTTTTCCGAAATAATACCCCTGTGCCTTCTCACAGCCGATCTTCTTCAGGAATTCATAATGTTCCTTCGTCTCAACTCCTTCGCAGAGCGGCGCGATCCCCATACCCTTTGCACCCTCCACGATATAATTCATAAGCATGGACGCCTTCGGATACTTGTCAAAGCTCCGGAGAAATACCATATCCAGCTTCAAAACATCAAACTCATATTCCACCAGTGTATTCAGAGAGGAGAAACCGCTTCCGAAATCATCCAGCCAGACCTGATAGCCCAGCTCTCTCATCTTCCTGCATTCCGACTTGATATGCGCCGTATTATCATTCAGGACGCTCTCCGTAATCTCCAGATCCAGCATATTCCGGGGCACACCGTATTTCGCCCGGGTCTTCTCCACGATCCCGAAGATGTCACACAGCTCAAAATCCAGTCGTGAGAAATTGATGGAAGCCGGAACGATCTGAGAACCCATTTCGATCACCCGGAAATAATCCCTGCAGACCTGTTCCACCACATAAGCATCCACCTTATGGATCAGATGGAAGGTCTCCAGCGTCTCGATAAAGTCTGCCGGCGACAGCACACCGAACCTGGGATCCACCCAGCGCACCAGTGCCTCATAGCCGCAGATCTGTCCGGTAGCTACACGGACCACCGGCTGGTAGTAAACCCGGATATACTCATTATCAATGGCCTCATCAATATGATCCACCACATACTGCTGTTTTCTCAGCTGCTCCCGGAGGATATCATCATAGATACAGTAATATACATCATGCCTCTGCTTGATGCTGTTGCAGGCCAGCCGTGCATGGTCACAGGCCAGACCGATCTCACTCATACGATCATCCAGATAGTAGATTCCGGCCTTGATCCTGACTCTCTTATTTGTATCTTCGGACTGAAGGATCCTGCGGTAAACCGCCTCCACCCTGTTCAGGACCGCTTCCTTCTTTCCCCCGGTGAATACCACAAAATGATCATCCGAGAACCGGGATGAGATTCCGTCCTTAAACTCTTCACGGATGGTCTTCGCCAGATCGCACAGCAGCTCATCTCCCAGCCGGAACCCGTTCCGCTCGTTGAACAGCTTGAAATTCGGAATGTCAAAATGTATGATGGACAGATTCTCTCTTCTGGACTGAGGCGTGGACAGCTTCATCTGTACACTCTGGTAGAAGAAGGACATGTTAAAAAGCCCCGTCAGGGGATCCGTCTCCTGATTCATGGACAGAACCTCCGCTTCCGCAAAGGAATTCCTGTTCCGGTTCAGATACTCATTTTCATCCACGTCTACAATAAAGACATAGAAATAGCTCTTTCCGTTCCGTCCATGGAGCAGGTGGCCGAAATCCTCGATATATCTGGTCTCGCCCTGTTTGGTCAGGATCCTGTAACGCACATAATCATGCCGCTTCTCGCCGAACATGGTCTGCGCCTGGATCTCATTTTCGATTTTATGCAGATCATCCGGATGCACCATGCCCTTGAAGGAATTTCCCGTATAGTCCCGGAACTCCTCCAGTGTCTCGCATCCGTAAAGCCGGAGCACATTTTCTTCCGCGAAAAGGATCTTCTCGTCTCCGCCGCTCTCATATATAAAGAAGCCGCCCGGAAGCCCGGTGGGGATATGTCCCTTCAGATAACGCTTCAGCTGTTTCTTCAGATACTCATAGCGGAGCCTTTTCTCCTCTGCCGCAAAATGAGTCTCCCGGGACTGAATGGGGTTCCCGGTATAGTCCAGCACTTCATCGCCGAACTGCTCACTGGTCAGATCGAAGACCGCGTCGCCTACCACATTGTAGCAGTGATAGTTCCCGCCCGGCCGAAGGATACCATATACATCGCCGCCGAAGATATCCTGTACCAGGAACGCCGTAATGGAGCACTGACCCAGTGTCTGATTCTTCATACTCCATTCCTCCCTGAGACGCGGCGCGCAGGTATATTCACACCAGATATGCTTCAGCATATCATAAAGCTCCTGTGGAGTCCGAACTCCCTTATATTCCTCTGTCATCGGCGGAACCGTTGCTCTCTGCCATCCGTAAAAATGATATCCCATGATCCACCCCTCCAAAAAAACCCGCAACCTCTTATATAATAACAGAAGTTGCGGGATCTTTCCACTATTCAATTAAGGAATCCAGTAGCCTTTTTTATCAAAGGAATAGATTACTTCCTTGATCGCTATGGTTTCATTCTTTGCATACCATCCGGTACTGTCGGAATACCACCAGCCCTTACGGTTCTTATGCCACTTGCCGTCCTTTGTGCAGGCCGGAACCCAGTATCCTCTGGAGTCAAATGTATATCTTACTCCCTTGATGGTCAGGGTTTCGCTCTTTGCATACCATCCCGTGCTGTCGGAATACCACCAGCCCTTACGGTTCTTATGCCATTTTCCGGGGCGATCTGTCTTGTTCTTCGCTTCCTCTTCCTTCTTCTTTTTCTCTTCCTCTTCGGCCTTCTTTTTTGCTTCCTCTTCGGCCTTCTTTTTCGCTTCCTCTTCGGCCTTCTTTTTCTCTTCTTCTTCGGCCTTTTTCTTTTCCTCTTCTTCTTTCTTCTTTTTCTCTTCTTCTTCGGTCTTCTTCTTTTCCTCTTCGGCCTTCTTCTTTTCCTCTTCGGCTTTCTTCTTTTCCTCTTCGGCTTTCTTCTTTTCCTCTTCGGC
>CADBOW010000242.1 GCA_902796375.1 uncultured Lachnospiraceae bacterium
ACCTTTACACCGGAATAAGAGGTTTGTCTTTTGACTGGAAAGATCATAAAAGGAATCGGCGGCTTCTATTATGTAGCCGCCGAGGATGGAAAACTATATGAATGCAAGGCCAGAGGCGTATTTCGGAAAGAGAAGATGCGGCCGCTGGTCGGAGACGATTGCGAGATCGAAATCCTGGATGCCGGGGCCTGCCTCGGTAATGTGGAGAAGGTTCTGCCTCGTCGCAATGCTTTGACTCGCCCGGCAGTAGCTAATGCTGACCAGGCGATTGTCATTTTTGCGGCTTCTCATCCGGAACCCGGATACGGACTGATCGATCGGTATCTGGTGCGGATGTCCTATGTGGATATGCCGGTGATCCTGCTGATCAACAAGGTGGATGAGAACCGGGAACGGGCGGAGGAGCTTCAGGCGGTATACGGGAAAGCCGGCTATACGGTGGTGCTCACCTCGGCCAGAACCGGGGAGGGGATGGAACAGGTGCGTCAGCTGCTGGAGGGAAAGACCTCGGTATTCTCGGGACCTTCCGGCGTGGGAAAATCCTCTGTTCTGAACCGGCTTTATCCGGAAATGAATGCGGAAACCGGGGCCATCAGCGAGAAGATCGGGCGGGGAAAGCATACCACCCGGCATTCGGAGCTGACTGCCGTGGGCGGAGGGACATTTCTCTGCGACACGCCGGGCTTCTCCTCGGTGGAACTGCCGGAACAGGTGCAGGAGGATACATTGGAGCTGTGCTTTCCGGAATTTGCTCCGTATCTGGGATCCTGCAGGTTTGCATCCTGCAGACACCTTTCGGAGCCGGACTGTTCCGTAAAACAGGCATTGGAGCAGGGTGAGATCGGACAGACAAGATATAACAGCTATACAGCGTTTCAGGATATCCTGAGAGACAGGAGGAAGAACGAATGGAAATGATATTGGCGCCATCTATGCTGAGTGCGGATTTCGCACATCTGGAGGAGGATCTTCGCAGGGCGATACAGCCGGAGGTGCCTTATCTTCACGTGGATGTGATGGATGGACATTTTGTGCCGAATATCTCCTTCGGACCTCCGGTGATCTCCTGTGTCAGAAGCATCCTGCCGGACGTGACCATGGACGTTCATATGATGGTGGAGGAGCCTGTCAGGTTTATTCAGGACTATAAGGAATGCGGTGCGGATATCATGACGGTGCATGTGGAAGCCACGAAGCAGCTGGAGAAGACCCTTCAGGCGATCCGGGCTGCCGGGATGCGATGCGGTGCGGCTCTCAGTCCGGGGACGCCGGTCGCTGCGGTGGAACCGGTGCTGTCCATCTGCGATATGGTCCTTATTATGAGCGTTCAGCCGGGGCTGGGGGGACAGAGCATGATCCCGGAGACTCTGGACAAGATCCGCGAACTGGTACGGATGCGGGAGAGTACGGGACTGTCCTATGATATTGAGATCGACGGCGGCGTAAAGCCCTCGAATATGGAACAGGTTCTGGACAGCGGGGCGAATGTGATCGTGGCGGGATCAGCCATATTCCGCGGCGATATCGAAGGAAACGTAAAGGAATTTCTGAGTCGGATGGTGACGAAATGAAGCTGATCATGGTGGCCGGAGGCGTCATACAGCCGGAGCTTCTGTCCGGCTTCTGTCGTGAGGCCGGAGAGGAAATGAAGATCATGGGGATCGATGGGGGAGTCCTTGCGGTTGAGCGGGCCGGAGCCGTGCCGGACCTGGTGATCGGAGATTTCGATTCCGTTCCGACGGAGGAGAGAGAAAGGATCCTGAATACCTATCGGCAGCAGCGTGTGCTGAATCCGGTGAAGGATGACACGGATCTGGAGGCGGCTGTCCGCTGGGCTGTCCGGCTGCATCCGGAGGAGGTGGTCCTGCTGGGAGCCATGGGAGACCGGATGGATCATACCTTAACGAATCTTCGGCTGATGGTTCTGTTCGCCGAGGCGGGGATCCCGGCAGTCATGCAGGATCACTGCAATCGGGTCCGGATCCTGACCGGTTCGGTGAAGATCCGGAAGGAACAGCTGTACGGTCCGTATATATCACTGCTGCCGGCGGCGGGGCCCGTAAAGGGGATCACGCTGCGGGGATTCAGATATCCGCTTACGGACGGCGTGCTGGAACCCTTCAGCAGTCTGGGAATCAGCAATGAACTGACAGAACAGGAGGGAGAGATCCTGTATCAGGAAGGACTCCTCTTCATGATGGAGACGAAGGACAGAGCGGAATGAAGAAGAACAGGAGAAAGCAGAATAATGAGCTGAAGCGGGGGACGGGGACCGGGAGCTTCGTCAGCTTTGCCTCGGTGGGACTCCTGATTATGTTTTTTATCCCCTGGATGGTATACCAGAAGGGGGCAGGTGCAGGATGGATCGCCATCGGAAGCTTCGTAGGCGTTCTGCTGCTTTGGATGACCAGCTCCTATCGGATGATGCGGTTTTCCCTGCAGCAGGAGGACCGTGTCACGCTTCCGGGCTTCTTCGGTGCGCGGTTTCAGGAGAAACGGCCGGTGCTCCGGGCGTTTTTCTCGATCCTTCTCATCGCTTTCTTCTGGATCGTGGGAACCGGTCTTCTGTATGGGATCGCTATTCTGGCGGAAGCCCTGTTCGGGATCCGTCCGGTGTATACCATTCTGGGAATCACACTGATCTCCACAGGGTGGTTCTTCCTGTTCGGACGTTCCGGCTTCAGCTTTGCGGACCGGACCATCGCCGCACTGGTCATGGGATCTCTGATCCTGATGAATTTTGCGATCTACCGGGTACTGGGGATAAACCGGATCCTTGAGAATATTTTTCACAGCTGGGCTGCGGGCTCCGTCAGTGAATATGTAAATATCGGTTTTATGGGTGGAAAGAAGCTGGGTGTCATGGAGATCATCTCGCTGTTTTCCCTGGGTCTTCTGATCCTGGGAAATCCGCTTTGTCTCCAGCGGTTTGAACAGGCGGACCGGGCAAGGACGATCCATCGCTCCAGACGATGGGCCGTCATCTTCAGTCTCCTCTGTCTGTTTGCTTCCGTTCTGGCCGGAGGTATGCTGCGGGCATCTCTGTACCCGGCCAGGGTGAATTCCATTCCCGAGCTGTTTCGTATGATTCTGGAGGAGGACCAGGGAAGAGGATTCCTGTTCCATCTCACCGGACTTCTGTTTCTGATCGCGGCGGCCTGTCTGCTGCTGGATCTGTTTCATTTCTGTGTTCTGCAGATGGCACAGATCATCAGTGACAATATTCTGGTGGAATCGGGACGCCGCAGAAGTGCGGGAGCGGGAAACAGGAAGAATCTGGTCTACTGCATGATCCTGACGGAAGCGATTGTGGCTGCAGGAGCGCTGCAATGCAATTCGTGGATCTTTACAGCGGCCAGATATGCCATGCTGTTTCTCGGATGCGGACTTGCTCCCATCACCATTCTGTCGATCCATTACCGGCGGATGAATGCAGCCGGATGTATAACCGGTTTTCTGTCCGGGGCGATCTTTGCCGCAGCATGGGAATTCATTCCCATGTCATTTATCGGAGAAGGGGTTACGATGCATACCTGGACCGGATTGAATGCAGTTCTGCCGGCGCTTGCCTTTGCCACCGGAGCTGCTCTGCTGGGGGCGCACCTGACGGAGGCGCCTTCGAAGGAAGTTCTGGAAGCATATGACGAAGTGCATTATCGTCTGGTTACGGTAAATGATGAGGTTGAAAAGAAGGAAAGCAGGCAGATTCAAAATGAAACGATCCACTGAACCGAATGAGATTTTGAGATATGAAATGCCGATAGATAGAATAAAGCACCCAGTTCCGAACCTGGGTGCTTTATTGATATACATTATCAAATAAGGTGAGAGAGTTATGAAAAAACTATG
>CADBOW010000243.1 GCA_902796375.1 uncultured Lachnospiraceae bacterium
GCCGTATACCGAACGGTACGTACGGTGCTGTGAGAGGACGGGAGCTAATCACTCCCTCCTACTCGATTAGCAATAAAAACAACCCACCAGCTAAGCTGGTGGTGCTGATTCTGTTTTTCGTACTTGCGAAGCAAGAGCTGAACAAGCCATGACGAACGATGAGCCGCGCCCTCCTTTAGTCAAAGGAATACCGTGCCTTCTTCGCCGCCTTATACTGTGCCTTCTCCTCGTACATAAGACGGTCGGATTCCTTCAGCATGGCTTCGGGATTATTACCCGTGGCCAGTCCGAAGGAACAGGAATAATCTGTTTTTGAAACGGCTTCCCGGAGATTGGCGAGCAGCTGCTGCATTTCCTTTTCATTCTGCCGTGTGCAGAAGATGATAAATTCGTCGCCGCCGATCCGGTAGATCCAGTTTTTGGAACCGGAGGTTTTGAGAAAGCATTCACTCAGGGTGCTCAGTGCCTGATCACCGGCCGGATGTCCCTGGGAATCGTTCAGCAGCTTCAGGTCGTTCATATCGATGGATATGACCCCGGAGATGTAAGAACGATATTTCTTCATGTCCGTATAGAAGACCTGCCGGTTATACAGCCCTGTCAGCGCATCCCGTTTCGTGTGCTGTATGTAAATGTGAAGATAATACAGAATGATACCGAAGGCAAAGGTCAGATTGAACAGATTGTCCACACCGAAGAATAT
The DNA here is from genome assembly GCA_902796375.1 of uncultured Lachnospiraceae bacterium. GTDB lineage: Bacteria > Bacillota > Clostridia > Lachnospirales > Lachnospiraceae > Eubacterium_Q. The sequence continues at coordinate 704 of CADBOW010000243.1, forward strand.
GGTCAGTATCGTGGTCATCACAGCGGCTGAAAGAAAATACATGATCAGCAGCCATTCGTACCCGTGCCGGGTTTCGAAGGAACGGATCAGAACATAACACAGGGAAACAACATAGAACAGGATGACCAGAATAAAGGTATATCCCAAAGGCCCTCTTCCAAAATGATTGTCCTCGGTGTAGGAAAAGGCAACACCGCAGAAAAATGCGGTACTGTAAACGAGCGTATTCAGGATCGCCGGAATCAGGAAAAGGAAATGAACCCGGTGGTAGATCATGAAGATACCCAGCATGATCGCAAGGGGACGAAGAGAATAGCCCAGGAACGATAAGAAAACCCGAAGCATCGTTGAGTGGTCCAGCTCTGCGTACCAGGACTCCATATAATCGGCAATGCTGAGGAGGATCATGACGAAAATGATCCCGCGCAGAGTATGGATCGTCCTTCGGTCAAGATATACATCATAGATCGAGATCGTGATAATTCCCATGCAGGCGATCAGCAATATGTAGTTTTGGATCACGTAATCCTGAATGTTCATAGGCACCTCTTTTCGAAAAAAAGATACCATAAAATGGCTGAAAATGCAACCGGAGCCGCCAGGAGGAGAGAGGAAGAAAATGGTGCATCCCCCGTGAAAAAATGGTATAATTCTGGTGTCGGTCCATCACTGGAATGGACGGGACATTTTCGATAAACACAGAGAAAAGGGGGTGAGGCACGTGATAAAGATCATGAAATATGAAATACTTCGGAACAAATCTACAGTGATTGCGATTCTGGGAGTGCTTGTTGGTGCGGAGAGTGTATTTCTGCTTGGATCGATCCGGAGTAAGGGAGCAACCATGTGCCTGGGCCTGATACTGCTTTTACTGGCAACCGGAGCAGCGTATTTCACTGTCTGGCTTCTGGGGGTTCTCGGGTTTCTGAGAGACCTGACGGAGAAGAATGGCTATATGATGTTTCTGACGCCGGTCTCTCCCTATCGGATCATGTTCGGGAAGCTCCTGATCGCCCTGGCGGAGCTGCTTCTTGCCTCAGGGGCGGTAGCGCTGCTGTTTTATATCGATATCCGGCTTTTGTATCTGAAGTATGAAAGACCCATGGATATCATATCCCTGGTGGCGGATTTCCTGGGAGTTTCCATGGGAGAGCTGTGGTCGGCTTTTGCCGTGGCGGTTCTGACTGCCATGCTCAATACCCTGGCGCTGTATTCCGTGGCTCATCTTTTCTCAGCGGTCTGGGCGGCCGACCAGGGGAAAAACTCCTTCCGAAAGGGCATGATCATAGTCATTGTGATCATTACCATGCTGGCGTATACGCTGATCGCAGTGAGTCTGCCGGAGATTTCCAGCTCCGCCTGGAATCCTGTGGTCCGGGGATTTGTGAAGAAGCTTCCCAGGTATATTTTTTTTGCGGCGGGGGCAGTGGGATGTACCTGCGGGACAGGATATCTGCTGAACCGAAAGATCAGTCTGTGATGGTTATTTCACCGAAAACATGTTATACTTGTTAGGTTGGAAATGTCAGATCCATACATATCATACATATAAAGGAGCAGCTATGTTTGAACATCTTTCATCTTATACGCTTGAGGAGTCGAAACCGCTTCCGGAGGTCAACGGTGAGGGCTATGTCTTCCGCCACAATCGGACGAAGGCCCGGATCACAGTGATCCATAACGATGACTGCAACAAGGTATTTGCCATCGGATTTCGGACTCCCCCCACAAATTCAAAGGGAATCCAGCACATCATCGAGCATACGGTTCTCTGCGGATCCCGGAAATATCCGTCGAAGGATCCCTTCGTGGAGCTGGCCAAGGGTTCGCTGAACACCTTTTTAAATGCCATGACCTATTCCGATAAAACGGTCTATCCGGTAGCCAGCTGCAATGATAAGGATTTCCGGAACCTGACGGATGTTTATCTGGATGCGGTATTTCATCCGAATATCTATGATAAGCCGGAGATCTTCATGCAAGAGGGCTGGCATTATGAAATGGAAGACAAGGACAGTCCTTTGATCTACAACGGAGTTGTCTACAATGAGATGAAGGGCGTGTATTCTTCACCGGATGCCGTGATCGCCAGGGGAGTCAGTGCAAGTCTTTTCCCGGATTCGGTCTATCGGCATGATTCCGGTGGGGATCCGAAGGAGATTCCGACCCTGACCCGGGAGGAGTACCTGGAATATCACAGAACCTATTATCATCCGTCCAACAGCTACATTTATCTGTATGGTGCGCTGGATGTTGAGGAACAGCTGACATATCTGGATCGGGAATATCTGTCTCAGTATGAGTATCTGGAGGTGGATTCCGCCATCCGGCTGCAGAAGACACCGGAGAAGGTGGAGGATAAGGATGTATCCTTTGCTCTGGCGGAAGGGGAAGCTCCGGAGGAAAATGCATTTCTGACCTATAACGCAGTCATCGGAACCTCTCTGGATAAGAAGCTAAGGGTAGCCTTTGATGTGCTTTCCTATGTTCTGCTGGACGCCGAGGGTGCACCCCTGACGAAGGCCATCATTGATGCGGGACTTGCTGCGGATGTGGAAAGCTCTTTTGATACAAGTATGCTCCAGCCGGTTTTCTCCGTGGTGGCACATAACGGAGATGCGGGACGGAAGGAGGAGTTCAGACGTCTTGTACTGGATACCCTGAACCGGATCGCGGAAGAAGGACTGGATAAAACGGCCATCCGTGCTTCGATCCGCAGAATGGAATTCATTCACAAGGAAGCCAGCTTCGGACGATATCCCAAGGGTCTGATGTATGGACTGGATGCGTTTGAAACCTGGCTTTATGATGACGAAAAGGCTTTGGAACTCTTCTCCATGAATGACATCTATCATGAGCTTTCGGAAGCAGTGGAGACAGGATATTTCGAACAGCTGATCTGCAGCTGCCTGATTGAGAATCCCCATTCGGCCTTCATTACCGGAGTTCCGGAGATCGGAAAGGATGCAAGAGAGGAGCAGGAGCTTCTGGAGCAGCTGGAGAAGCAGAGAGAGACTCTGTCCGAAGAAGAACGTGAAGAGATCGTAAAGGAAACGATCCACCTGAAGGAATATCAGAGCGAGCCTTCAACGAAGGAGGAGCTTGAGGCAATCCCCCTTCTGACACTGGAGGATATCGACAAGAAGGAAAGACGGCTCTGCAATCAGCCGGATGAGATCGACGGAACGGTTCTGGTGAACCATGGGATCTTCACCAATGGCATAGAGTATCTGGACTTCTGCTTTGACCTGAGGGATTTCACACCGGAGGAACTGCAGATGACAGCCCTTCTCTGCGAATTGTATAAATCGGTTCCGACGGAGCATTTCACTTTGGAAGAACTGACCACGGAAATGAATCTGAAGACCGGCGGGATCGCCATCACCACCGGCATCCTTCCGGATGTGAAAAATGGAGGATGTCTCCCCTATGTCATGGCCCGGATCAAAACGCTGGAGGGCGAAATGGAAGCGGGGATCGATCTTTTCTCGGAAGTGATCCTCAGATCAAAGATCACCGATCGAAAAAGACTGGGAGAGATCATAGCCGAGTTGTATTCCGGACTTCGCATGGAGCTTCCGGGATCCGGCCATGTGACGGCGGCCCTTCGCGCCAGATCCTACATTTCCGGAATGTATGCTCTGAAGGAACAGATGGAGGGCGTGGCATATTATCGGATGTTAGGTGATCTGAATGATGATTTCGAATCGAAATATGATCAGCTGTCGAAGAAGCTGGAGCAGGTTCAGGAGAAGCTGCTTCGCCGGGGACGGGTGAAGGTATCCTATACGCATAAGGATGCGCCTTCCGACCAGGTGCGCAGAGCTATAGCCGGATTCCTGTCCGGAATCTCACAGGAGCCCATGGGAGCATTTACTGCGCTTCCCGAGGCTGTAAAGAAGAATGAAGGCTTTACCACCGCCGGACAGGTTCAGTTTGTAGCCACGGCATGGAACTTCGGGGAGGAAGGTCTTCAGTATACTGGAGCTTTGTCCGTGCTTCAGATCATTTTCTCGTACGAATATCTATGGATCAATGTCCGGGTGAAGGGCGGAGCCTACGGCGCCATGTGCGACTTCACCAGAGAAGGGATCGGGTTCCTTACATCCTATCGGGATCCGAATCTTTCAGAGACCTATGATATCTATAAAAATGCGGAAGAGTACGTCAGGAATTTCGAATGCTCTGACCGTGACATGCTGAAATATATCATCGGTACCATCAGCAAGGTGGATGCCCCCATGAATCCGTCCACAGAGGGAATGTTCGGTTTCTACTGCTATCTGATGGGCAGGACGGATGAGGAGCGCCAGCAGGCACGGGACGAGATCCTGGCCACGGATCAGAATACCATCCGGTCTCTGGCACCTTTCCTGGAAGGCGTGAAACGGGCTGGAACCGTTTGTGTCATCGGCGCAAAGGGGAAGGTGGAAAAGGACGCGGATCTGTTTATGCAGATCGAGAACCTGCTTTAAGAAGGTAGAGGAAACGTATGTCAGATAACATACAGGAGAAAGAGAATATCCGTTCCGGCTTTGCCGCTCTGGTGGGCCGCCCGAATGTGGGGAAATCAACCCTGATGAATGCGCTGATCGGACAGAAGATCGCAGCGGTGTCGAACCGGGCGCAGACCACCCGGAAGAGGATTCAGACAGTATATACCGATGAACGGGGACAGGTCGTTTTTCTGGATACCCCCGGAGTGACGAAGGCGAAGAACCGGCTGGGAGATTATATGCTGGAAACCGCCAGAAATGCACTGACGGAAGTGGATCTGGTGCTCTGGCTGGTGGAGCCCTCCACATTTATCGGCGCAGGGGAACGGACGATCCTGGAACGGCTGAAGGGATCGAGGGTTCCTGTGGTCCTGGCGGTGAACAAGACCGATACGGCTTCGAAGGAACAGCTTGCGGCATGCATCGATACATACCGGAAGGAAATGGATTTCACAGAGGTTGTACCGGTTTCGGCTGTGAAGGGAGACGGTCTGGAGGAGCTGCTTCAGGTGATCTTCCGGCTGCTGCCGGAGGGACCGATGTATTTTGATGCGGATACGGTCACGGATGAACGGATGCGGGATATAGCGGCGGAGCTGATCCGTGAGCAGGCGCTTCGTCATCTGGATAAGGAGATCCCCCACGGTATCGCCGTTCTGGTGGAGCGGTTCAGTGAACGGCCCGACGGAAGCATCACGGATATCGATGCAACCATTATTTGCGAAAGAGAATCCCATAAGGGGATCATCATCGGCAGGAAGGGCACCATGCTCCGAAAGATCGGGAGCGGAGCCCGGCGGGAGATCGAGGATATGCTGGAGCAGCAGGTGAACCTGAAGCTCTTTGTCAAGGTCCGGCCGGATTGGCGGGATAATGCCATGCTGCTGAAGGAGTATGGCTATCTGGCACCGAAGAAGAAATAGGTGACGGAAGCCGGGTTGTATGGAAAGGGGAGACTTATGTATCAGGAAATGGCCGTTCGGGGAATCGTCCTTTCGGCTTCTCTTCTGAAAGAATATGACAAGCGGCTGGTTATCCTGACAGAGCAGATGGGAAAGGTTACGGTATTTGCCAACGGAGCCAGACGCCAGAACAGCCGGTTCACGGCGGTGGCACAGAGCTTTACCATGGGCCGGTTCCAGCTGCATCCCGGAAGACAGGCATATACTCTGGTCAGTGCTGAACGGGAACGGTCCTTTCTGGAATTGTCCCAGGATATGGAGGCTTATGCTTCGGCATCCTATTGTGCGGAGCTGGTGGACTATTTTACCCGGGAAGGCGTGGGCGGAAGAGATGAACTGAATCTTCTGTATCTGGCCTTTGTGACGCTGGGAGAACACAGGCTTTCCCCGGCTGCGGTCCGTGCAGCATTTGCGGTGAAGCTTCTGGATATTGAAGGAGAAATGCGCTATCCGGAGCATCCGGCCGTAGCACAGTATATCCTGTCCCAGCCCATCAACCGGACCTTCAGTTTTCAGCTGTCGGAGAATTCGGAACGGGAGCTGGTACGGCTGGCGGAAAAGGAACTGGACCGGGTGCTGGATTATCCGCTTCGTTCGGAGGAGATCCTTCGAAGCCTTGCCTCGATGTAGAAAAAGGTTGAAATCAGATTCGAATAAATGTAAAATACCATTTGTTTCAGAACATCATCGGATGTAATGGAAGGAGAAAGGGTCAGTATGATGACAGGGATAAGGCATACTGGTCGTGCCGGAGCAGCTCTGCTTCTCTGCCTCGCTTTCGCTCTCTGTGGATGTGGAAAGAAGGAAGCGGACACGGAAGTGATCGAGGAGCAGGATCTGATCGGTACAACGGCTGAAAATACGATCCGTATCAGTGAGAACGGTGCCATTACGGAGATCGCTGTGGAGGATTATACCGGTTCCACCTATAAGCTGACGGAGATCAGACAGTTTATACGGGATGAGGTTGCGGCGTTCAACCAGAAGAAGGGTGTGGAAAAGGTCTCATTTCTTCAGATCAGGGATGATCAGGGGATTGTGAAGACGGCGCTGTCCTACAGTGATATCAATTCCTTCAATGAATTCAATCAGATGGATGTCAGACTGACCGTATACAGTGCCGAGACGGCGAATCAGCTGGCGGAGGAAGAGAAACAGAAGCATGAAGTGACATCCACGGAGGAGAAGCGGGAGCTTTCCGAAGCCGAGCTGGCCGAGGCGGGTTACGATCCCTCCCAGATGGAGAAGCAGGATATCGATTCTCTTGTGGAGGAGAAGGCGGTGACGGCCACACTGACCGACGGGAACGGCAATACCGTGAATGCGGATTCCCTGGATGCAAATGAGAAAATGATGTTGGTGACGGACGAGAAGCTGGCTGTGGAGCTTACCAGCGGGAAACTGCTCTATGCAAATCAGCATGCATCGATCCGGGATAATACTGCGAAAACCGATGGACAGGGAACAGCCCTTGTGGTATTGTTTCTGGGATACTGATTCCGTGGGATATACCGGGCAGAGGGTTTGAACAGAGTATGAAAGCGCGATCCCATTTCTATTCAGGAGGGGAACGGCGTTAAATCAATATAGATCAAGAAAGAATAGGGAGACAGTTATGGAAAAGACAATGGAGAAAATCGTAGCACTTGCGAAGTCACGCGGATTCGTATATCCGGGTTCGGAGATCTACGGAGGCCTGGCAAATACCTGGGATTACGGAAATCTCGGCGTAGAGCTGAAGAACAATGTGAAGAAGGCCTGGTGGAAGAAGTTCATCCAGGAGAATCCGTACAATGTAGGTGTGGACTGCGCGATCCTCATGAACCCGCAGACTTGGATCGCATCC
>CADBOW010000244.1 GCA_902796375.1 uncultured Lachnospiraceae bacterium
GTACGAACCTCCTACGAGCAGCCCAGATATACCTATGAAACCAATGTCATGGGAACCGTAAATCTCTGCGAGGCGATCCGCCTGACCGGATCGGTGAAATCCTTTGTAAATGTAACCACGGACAAGGTATATAAAAATGAAGAGCGGGGCGAGGCCTTTCGTGAGGAGGAGCCTCTGGACGGATATGATCCTTATTCCAATTCCAAATCCTGCTCCGAACTGGTAACACATAGTTATGTAAACTCGTTTTTCCGGGAAGCAGGAATAGCCGTATCCACTGCCCGTGCGGGAAATGTGATCGGAGGAGGCGATTTTGCCAGAGACCGGATCATACCGGACAGTATCCGGGCCGCATTGAAGCATGAGAAGATCCGGGTTCGCAATCCGTATTCCATCCGGCCGTTTCAGCATGTGCTGGAACCGCTGTTCATGTATCTGACGATCCTGCGGGCCCAGGCTTTGGATCCGTCACTGGCAGGTGCATATAATATCGGACCTGAGGATGCGGACTGTGTTACCACGGGAGACCTGGTCACCCGGTTCTGCAGGGCATGGAATGAAGCCGCTGCAGACGGACAGGAGCTTTCCTGGGAAGATGTCGGAAATGTCGGACCGCATGAAGCAACATTTTTAAAACTGGATTGTACTCTGGCGAGGGAGACCTTCGGGTGGAAGCCTGTATGGGGAATCGACCGGGCGCTGCGGGAAACCGTGGCATGGACCAGGGTTTATGCGGCGGGCGGAAATGTGGAAGAGGAGATGAATCGGGAGATCGAAGCATTTCTGGGCGAAAAATGATGCTTGTTACATATAGTAGATCACAGGGGAAACGGAATGAGTGAAAACAGCAGGGAACAGGAGCTGCGCCGGAAGATCAGGGAGCTGGTGGCAGAGTATTATCATGAAGTGAAGAAACCGGAACAGGAGCATCCGTTCCGACCGGGAGACCGGATAGCTTATGCGTCCAGGGTTTATGATGAGAAGGAAATGCTTGCTCTTACGGATGCCATGCTGGATTTCTGGCTGACCACCGGACGTTTTGCGGAGCAGATGGAAAAGGAATTTGCGGAATGGCTGGGGGTGCGCTACGTACATCTGGTAAACAGCGGGTCCTCTGCAAATCTTCTTGCGTTCATGGCGCTGACTTCACCGCTTCTGGGGGATCGGCAGATCCGACGGGGGGATGAGGTAATCACCGTGGCCTGCGGCTTCCCCACCACCGTAAGTCCCATACTCCAGTACGGAGCCGTTCCGGTATTTGTAGATGTTACGATCCCTCAGTATAATATAGATGTGGATCAGCTGGAGGGGGCGCTTTCCGGGAAGACCAAAGCGGTGATGATCGCACATACGCTTGGAAATCCCTTTGATATCCGCAGGGTGAAGGAGTTCTGTGATAAGCACCGGCTGTGGCTGGTGGAGGACAACTGTGATGCGCTGGGGTCAAAGGTGACATTGGACGGCGTTACGAAATATACAGGTACCTGGGGAGATATCGGGACTTCCTCCTTCTATCCGCCGCACCATATGACCATGGGAGAGGGCGGTGCAGTCTATACGGATGATCCGCTGCTGCACAGGATCCTTCTGTCCATGCGGGACTGGGGAAGGGACTGCATATGTCCTTCCGGCAGGGATAATCTCTGCGGACACCGGTTTGACGGGAAATTCGGACAGCTTCCGGAGGGATATGACCACAAATATGTTTACAGCCATTTCGGTTATAATCTGAAGGTGACGGATCTTCAGGCGGCCATCGGAGTGGAACAGCTCCATAAATTTCCGGAATTCATCCGAAAGAGGAGAGAGAACTGGGAATACCTGAGAGAAGGCCTGGAAGAGCTTTCGGATCGATTGATCCTTCCGGAGCCGGAACCGGATTCGGAGCCTTCCTGGTTCGGATTCCTGATCACGGTACGTCCGGAGTCCGGACTCACCAGAAACCGGATCACCGGATATCTGGAGGAGCATAATATACAGACCAGACTCCTGTTCAGCGGGAATCTGATCCTGCATCCCTGTTTTGATCAGATCAGGGATTCCGACGCATACCGGGTTTCAGGTTCGCTGGACAGGACGAACCGGATCATGGAGAATTCCTTCTGGATCGGAGTTTATCCGGGAATGACCCGGGAGAAACTGGATGCCATGATTCAGGCATTGAAGGAGGCCTGCGGAGCATAATCTGCCGAAAATGTATCGATTCTGTAACATTTAATATGGAAATAAAATGACGGATATTGTTATGAAACCACGGGAAATCCCGTGGTTTCTTGTGTTTCCCTCCATATGGACATACTATATATAGTGTTTCTTTAAAGAAAATCAATGCAAATGTAACATTTTCTTAATATTTTATTGACAAAATAGTAAATCAATGATACAATTCTGAAACACAATAGGAAACTAGTATCCATGAAAGAGGAGAGAAAAGCAGAAATGAAGACAAGACGGATATCGTTGTTTATGATAGTCATGCTTGTTATAGCTGTGTGTTTCGTACCGCACATGACATCGAGTGCAGATGAGACGAAGGAACAGAGTGAGGTTCTTTCTGAGAATGCAGATGCCGAGGGCTCGGATCAGAAGGATACTCCGGACCTGGAGAACTATGGTGAGGAAAACACCGATGATACAGAGATCGTCTATGAAGAAGAGGACGATAAGACAGAACAGGATACAGACGCAGAAAGCAATGATACGGATGATAAGGAGACAGACACTGCAGATGTAGAGGATACGGATGCTGCCGAGACAGATGTCGAGGATGATCAGAATTCTTCTTCTGATACAGAGACTGTTCCCGAAGCGACAGCAGAGGAACCGAAGAGTGAAGATGCTTCGGAGGATACTGTGTCCGAGAATACAGAGGAGCCGGCTGAAAGCGTTGAAAACAGCGGTTCTAAGTCCACGACTTCCGTAACGAAGACTAAGACAAAGAATAAGAAGAAAAAGAAAGTAGTAAAGAAGACTACGAAGAAATCCACAGCAGCTGCCGTAACAAAGAAGACCACGAAGAAGGTGATTAAGACTGTTTCCAAGGAAGAGAAGAAGGAAGCTGAGAAGGCAGCAGTAAAGGACAATACAAAAGCAGCTGAGAAAGAGGCAGCAAAGGAAGCCGTAACCGAAAATGAAGAAGAAATCGAAGCAACAACGGAAGATGAGGAAACGGCTGCAAAGAAGAAGGCTGCTGTAAAGAGCGGCTGGAAGATCAACGGTGAGAAGAAGTATTACCGTGACGAGGACGGAAAGAAGGTTACCGGCCTGGTTGAGATCGACGGAAAGGATTACTACTTCGACGAGAACGGAATCCTTCAGACCGGTTGGATGGAACTGGATGGTTCCACATACTACTTTAAGAAAAACGGTGCCATGAAGAAGGGCTGGCTGAGACTTGACGGCAAATGGTATTACCTGAAGAAGAACGGTACCATGGCAACCGGATGGGTAAAGGTTGACGGTGAGTGGTATTACATGAATGCAGACGGTACTATGGAGACCGGATGGCGTGAGATGAACGATGAGTGGTATTATCTCACAAACAGCGGAGCCATGGCAGTCGGATGGCAGAATGTATCCTCCAAGTGGTACAACTTCCACAGCAGCGGAGCTATGAAGACCGGCTGGAGAAAGGTAGACGGGGAATGGTATTTCCTTACCTCCTCCGGAGCTATGCAGCGCGGATGGTTCTATAACAAGGGGAACTGGTACTGGCTTGGCAAGAGTGGAGCTATGTGCACAGGAGTTGCCGAGATCAACGGACTTTACTATTTATTTGACAAGAACGGTGTCTGCGTTAATCCGGAAGGATCCACGTCAGAGATCACCGAGGATCAGCTTGAACTGCCGGAGGGCTGGGGAGACTGGTCCGCTCAGGATATCTACTATATGCAGAGATGTGTGGAGACAGAAACCAGAGACTGTGATTTCTGGAGCAAGACACATGTGGCATCTGTAATCCTGAACCGTGTTAAGAACGGAACCTTCGGCGATACGCCGTATGAGGTTGTAACCGCACGCTGCCAGTTCGCTTATGGAAGAACTTCCATAGCTGAGAGCACCATCGAAGCTGTAAACTATGTATTGAATAACGGGGATACGGCAAAGGGAGCATTGTTCTTCCACAGCCTTTCCAAGAGAAGTACCTTCTGCGGATGTTCTTATATGTTTACGGATTCCTGCGGACATCATTTTTATAAGTAATACTTGTTTATTTCAGAATTATCGTTTATAATGTCACCAGTTTGAGAAAGGCAGAGAAGGAGACTGCTCCTTAAAAGGACTGACAGGGAGCTGTGGTCATGGACTGGAAGCCAC
>CADBOW010000245.1 GCA_902796375.1 uncultured Lachnospiraceae bacterium
AATTCGGAGGTCTGCTGGGCAGTGCGCCCATCATGGCTGTAAATCCGTATGGCTGTGATGCTCTGATCAACCGGACCGGAAGGATCCCGGCACCGGTGCATTCATTTAAAAACTGAGAATAGGACGTCTGTCCGGATCATTGCCGGCGGCAATAAAACATTGAAATAAAGGGCGGGAATCGGTATAATTATCATAGCGATTCCCGTTTTTTTTGCGCGATATGGACGGCAGGTGCGACCTTCCTTTGGGATCCCGCAGGAACAGGGAAAATGATAAAAGTGGGAGTACTGATGATTCATGGCAAAACTGGCTTTGTCCGATGAGATTCTTATGGCGGTGGATAAGCCCTCCAGATATATCGGAAATGAAATAAATATGGTGGTGAAGGATCCGGAGAAGGTAGATATCCGATTTGCCATGTGTTTTCCGGATGTATATGAGATTGGAATGTCCTATCTCGGGATCCAGATATTATATGATATGTTCAACCGCAGGGAAGACACCTATTGTGAGCGTGTATACAGTCCCTGGCCGGAACTGGACAGGATTATGCGGGAACAGGGGATCCCGCTTTTTTCGATGGAGACACAGAGCCCCATCCGTGATTTTGATTTTCTGGGTATCACGATCCAGTATGAAATGTGTTACACCAATATCCTTCAGGTGATCGATCTCTCAGGGATACCGCTTCTCAGTAAGGACCGGACCAAGGAGGATCCCATCGTGATCGGCGGGGGGCCCTGTACCTATAATCCGGAACCGGTTGCGGATTTCTTTGACATTTTCTATATCGGCGAAGGAGAGGAGTGCTATGATTCTCTTCTGAAGCTTTATAAAACCTATAAGAACAGCGATATGACCCGGAGAGAATATCTCCGGCAGGCTTCCTCCATTCCCGGGATCTATGTGCCTCAGATGTATGATGTATCCTACAATGAGGACGGAACCATCCGGTCGATTCTTCCTGCGGAAGAGGGGGTTCCGGATGAGGTGGTGAAGGTGGTTGTCAATGATTTTTCAGCCGCTTCCTACCCCATGAAGCCTGTAGTTCCCTATCTGCGCGCCACACAGGACCGGGTGGTACTGGAGGTGATGCGCGGATGTATCCGGGGATGCCGTTTCTGTCAGGCAGGTATGATCTACCGGCCCACCCGGCAGAAGCCGGTGGAGCTGATCAAGGAGTATGCGGAAACCATGCTGAAGAACACGGGCTATGATGAAATATCCCTCAGTTCTCTTTCCACCAGTGATTATGAGCAGCTTCCCGAACTGATGGATTACCTGATCGGACATTTTCCGGATCAGCATATACAGATATCCCTTCCATCGCTGCGGATCGATGCATTTTCACTGGATGTTATGAAGAAGGTTCAGGATATTCATAAGGTATCTCTTACCTTCGCACCGGAAGCAGGAACCCAGAGACTTCGAAATGTGATCAACAAGGGGCTTACCGAGGAGGACATCCTGAGCGGAGTCACCCAGGCCTTTGCCGGAGGATGGAATAAGGTAAAGCTTTATTTCATGATGGGGCTTCCTACGGAGACGATTGAGGATGTGGAGGGCATTCCGGAGCTGTGCGAGAAGATCTCGGAGATCTACTTCGATACGGTTCCGAAGGAACAGCGCATCGGGAGTCTGCAGATCACCGCATCTGCTTCCTACTTTGTTCCCAAGCCCTTTACCCCGTTTCAATGGGCACCCATGCTGGACCGGCAGAGCTATCTGGATCATGCGCATCATGCGCGGGATCATTTTCGTAAAATGCGAAATGCAAAACGTATGAAATTTGCATTTCATGATGAGGACATTTCCCTGATGGAGGGAATCTATGCCAGAGGGGACCGGAGGCTGTCCGCACTGGTCCTTGAGGTATACCGGCAGGGCGGCATCTTTGATGCATGGACGGAATTCTTCTCCATGCAGCGTTATCGGGACGCCATGGAATCGCTGGGGATCGATCCGGAGTTTTATCTTACACGTGCGCGTTCTGTGGAAGAAGTGCTTCCCTGGGATCATATCAACTGCGGTGTGTCCAAGCAGTTCCTGATCCGGGAATGGGAGAATGCAAAGAAGGAACAGGTTACGCCCAATTGCCGGGAGGCCTGTCAGGGATGCGGCGCAGCCCGGTTCGGAGGAGGTGTATGCTTTGAAGGTTAGAGTGAAATACTCCAAAACAGGACCTCTGAAATTTATCAGTCATCTGGATGTGATGCGGTATTTTCAGAAGAGCATCCGGCGGGCCGGACTGGATATTGCATACAGCACAGGACTCAGCCCGCATCAGATCATATCCTTCGCGGCGCCCATGCCGCTGATGCTTACTTCTGTGGCGGAATACTTTGATGCGGAGTTTCAGTCCCTTCCGTCTCATGATGAATTCATCCGACGATTGAATGAGGCGGGGACCCCAATGATGGAGGTGCTGGATGCGGCAATCCTGCCGGAGAAGGCATTGAACTCCATGGCGGCTGTGACGGCTTCCTCCTATCGTGTTACTCTGACGGATAAGGGAGAACAGCAGATGGGTTCTCTGTGGCGGGAGCAGATACCGGGACAGGTGGAGCAGCTGATCCGGGATACGGAGATCGTGGTGATCAAGAAAACAAAGAAGAAAGAGGAGCCTACGGATATCCGGCCCATGATACATTCCTGTACCATGGATCCGGAAGAGGCCTCCATGGAAATGCTGCTGGATGCCGGCAGCAAGGTGAATCTTCGCCCGGAGCAGATCCTGGCGGAGCTCTGCTCCAGATGCAATGTGACATATGATCGGTTTATGTATGATATCCTTCGACTGGAAACCTACATGAACCGACCGGACGGGTCAGGTTACCAGTCCCTGATCGAAGCAGGAGACTGCATGTTCTAGAAAGAGGGTTTTATGAGCAGTAACAAAAAAATGGATGCGATCAAGAAAAGGATCCTGTTCAAAGTGAATGCTTATACAATATTAACCATGTGCGTCGCTGTACTGATCGATATGGGCGGAGGGTATCTGGCAACCAGTGCCGGACTTCCTTTCTGGCTGGATATGATCGGTACTATGATCGTAGCGATTCAGTTCGGGCCGCTGGCCGGTGCATTTATCGGAGCGGTTTCTTCCTCCATCACCTATCTGATCAACGGAAGCCCGGAAGCCTATGCAATGGTCGGTGCGACAGTGGGATTGTTTATCGGCATTTTTTATCCGAGGAAGAATAAGGACGAAACTCTGTCCATGGTATCTGTGGGAATCATTGCGGCTCTCATCGCAGCCGCCATCACCGTCCCGCTGAATTTCCTCTATTTTGACGGAAATATAGGAAATGTCTGGGGCGATGCAGCCTATGATTTTCTCGGAAAATATGTTAACAATCCGCGCATCAACAGTTTTATAGCAAGTGCTTTTATTGAGATTCCGGACAAGGTGATCTCCATTTTCATAGCGGCTCTGCTGGTGAAGCTGGAAACGGTTCTGTTCCTTCGTCCGAACGGGAAAAAGGGCGGATCCGGCGGTAAAGGGTCCAAAAAGAAAAAGGAGGGTGCTGTGGTCAGTTCCCTGCTGATCCTTGCACTTGCCATAGGGCTGATCCCCGGATCGAATGTGCAGGCAGCGGATTATCAGTCGGATTTTGAATCCACCATATTCGGATCCAAGGACGGACTTCCGTCTTCGGAGATCAACGCAGTGGCTCAGACGAAGGACGGTTATATCTGGATCGGAACCTATTCCGGCCTCTACCTGTATGACGGGATCCGCTTTGAGAAAGCCACCATGAAGACGCAGATCAGCAGTGTCATATCGCTTTTTGTGGATTCCGCAGGCCGGCTCTGGGTGGGTACTAATGACAGCGGTGCCATCGTCTATGATGTAGATACCTTTGAGTATAAAACCTTCAACAAATCAAACGGACTTACTTCCAACTCCATCCGATGCATCGGAGAAGATACGAAGGGCAATATCTATCTCGGAACCTCCCTTGCCCTTTCCAGGATCGATCGGAATGATCAGGTTACAAGTCTGACCGATGAAATGGATCTGTACTACACGGAGACATTTTATCCCTTATCGGATGGAACCATCGTGGGTGTATCCAATGCGGGGGTTCTGTATCGACTGCGTGAGGACAGGATTATTTTCACTACCACATTTCAACGTGAGAACGGGGTATATTATCGGGGAGTTACCGGATACGATGATATGGTCCTGGTAGGAAACAGCAAGAATTCCGTGGATCGTTTTCGGATCGGGGAGAATGATCTGGTATATCAGGACGAGACCGTGATCCCGGACCTGGAATACATTAACAAGCTTGTGTACAACAAAGACTCGGACGGAGTTTTTGTATGCTGTGAGAATGGAATGGGCTTCCTGGATCGAAAGACCGGCGTGTTCACCCGGATGTCGAAAAGCGGTTTTGACTGTGCGGTGGAGGATGCCTTCATCGATTATCAGGGCAATTTATGGTTTGCCTCCTCCAAGCAGGGTCTGATCAAATTCTCCTTTACCCAGTTTCAGAACCCCTTTATGAAGGCGGATGTTGATGCTGCGGTAGCAAATGCCATCCTTCTGGATGATAATATGCTCTATATCGGCACGGATGTGGGACTTCGTCTGATCGATCTTACCACCATGAAGCAGGTGGATCGTCCATACCTTTCCTCGTTGGAGAATATGCGGATCCGGAATATCATGAAGGATTCCGTTGGGAATCTCTGGTTCAGCACATACAGTGAGGAAGGGCTGATCTGTGTTTCCCCCTCAGGTGAGTTGTCCTCCTTCAATGAGAAGAAAAACGGGTTCCTGGGGATGCAGTGCCGTACTACCATCGAGCTTTCGGACGGCTCTGTCCTGGGCTCCTCCAAAAGCGGTCTTACCTATATCAAGGACGGAAAGGTGACACATACCATCGGCGTTTCCGACGGACTTAAAACTTCCATGATTCTGACCATGTATGAGCGGGAGGACGGATCTGTGCTGGCGGGTTCCGACGGAGACGGGATCTATGTGATCAAAGATCACAAACTCATCGGTCATATCGGTGAGAAGGAGGGACTGAAAACGGCCGTTGTCATGCGGATCGTAAAATGTACCGGCGGTTATCTCTATGTGACCAGTGATTCTCTGTATTACGACAATGGCAGAAGCATTAAACAGCTGAATAATTTCCCCTATACCAACAACTTTGATGTCCTGATCACGGAGGACGGCTATTGCTGGATCACCTCCAGTGCCGGTCTGTATCAGGTGAAGGAAGACGACCTTCTGAAAAATGAAGGGTCCTATCCCTATATACTGATGAACGAGGACTGGGGCTTGAAAACCAGCTTTACTGCGAATTCCTGGAGCAAGATCGATCATAAAACACTTTATTTATGCTGTACGGACGGAATCCGGATCCTGAATACGGAGAAACTGAATTCTCAGGTGGACAATTACCATATGCAGCTGAAGTTTATCGAAACCTCGGACGAACGCATTTTCCCTCAGAACGGGAAGTTTGTCATTCCGGCGGAGGACGGCCGTATCAACTTCAGTATTGCCGTAAATAACAGCTCCCTTTCCAATCCCATCGTGCATTACTATCTTGAGGGAAGCTCCGATGACGGTATCACCTGCCCCCAGAGTGAGATCCTTCCGCTTTCCTTTACGGATCTTCCTTATGGGGAATATCAGATGCATATTGATATCCTGGGGACGGATGAAAGTGTTGTTCAGTCGAAGGTGATCCGGGTGGAGAAGGAAGCACTGATGTACGAGAAGCTGTACTTCAAGCTCTATGCCATGTTCGTGATCCTTTCGCTGGTTGCCTATGTTTGCTGGATCATCCTGACAATTCACCGAAAGACCATGAGCATCATCGGACTGCAGAGAGAGATCTCCACCGATCCCATGACCGGCCTACTGAATAAAGCCGGTTCCACCAAGGCGCTTCAGCAGGCCTGCAGGGAGGATACGGGTATCCTGATGATGATCGATCTGGACAGCTTTAAGCTGGTAAATGATCTTTACGGCCATGATATGGGTGATAAGATCCTGATCCGTTTTGCTGAGCTGATCAAGGGAGCCCTGGGTGACAATGATATCACCGGAAGAATCGGCGGTGATGAGTTCATCGGTTATATGAGACATGTGACGGATGAGGAAAATGTAGATCGGCTGACCCGGTATCTGAACCGGGAACTGGTGAAATCCGCGAAGGAATATATGGGAGAGGATATGAATATTCCGTTGGGAACCTCCATCGGTGCGGTCCGTGTTCCCATGGAGGGAACGGAGTTTGAGGAATTACACAAGCTGGCGGACAAAGCCCTGTACGTGGTGAAACAGAACGGGAAACACGGATATTCCTTCTATCAGAAGAAAGGAAATACCAGGGAACAGGATTCCGGAGAGACGGATAATAACAGCTTCGAACAGATCAAGCAGATCATCGGGGAACGAAATGAAGGGAAGGGTGCATATGCGGTCAATTTTGATAAGCTTCAGGTAATTTACAAATTCCTGAACCGGAATGACCGTATGAATGAAACCACCACCGGATTCCTCCGGTTCACTCTGGAGGGTGATACGATTTCGGATGAAGCGAAGGATGCATTTGAAGAATTTCTTATCGTAAAACTTCGGAAGAATGATGTGGTAAGCCGGTATTCCGGACGATTCTTCGTCCTCTGTACTGGCATAGGCGAAGAGGGACTTGAGACTACGGCGTCCCGGATCCGGGACGGGTGGGCAAAGTGTCCGGATAATCATGGTACTACGGTAGAGTATGAAATTGAAACAGTAGGATAGAAGTTGACTGAGAAAGGCATACAGGTAGGGTGTATGAAACGAAGGTTATATACAGGAATTACATTTGTTCTGTTTCTATTTACATTTCTGTTTGCATCTCCGCTTCGGACAGAGGCGGTGGAGGCAAAGGCCGGTACGAGAGAGAACGCCATTCAGGCGGACTCGGACTATCAATGGAAGAAGATTGACGGCGTATGGTATCTGCTGAATCCGAAGGGGAAACGTGTGACCGGCTGGGTTCGGAAGAAGAAAGGTCTTTATTACTTCCGCAAGAGCGGCTCCATGGCCCAGGGCTGGATACAGGATCAGAAGCGCTGGTATTATATGGATTCGAAGGGAGTTATGCAGACCGGCTGGATCCGGGATGGGAAAACCTGGTACTATCTTACGGATGAAGGAGTAATGAAGACCGGGTGGTTGAAGGATAAAAAGAAGAATAAATACTATCTGGACAAGTCCGGTGCCATGCAGACCGGCTGGGTTCGGATCGACAAAAAATGGTATTATTTTCAGAATTCCGGCGTGATGAGTACCGGATGGACCCAGATCGACGGAGAATGGTATCTTCTGGATGAATCCGGAGTCATGAAAACCGGCTGGGTAAAAGAAAACGGGAAGAAGTATTTCCTGTCAGCCTCCGGTGTCATGGCACATAACGGATGGCTGGTGAAGAAGGGACATTGGTATCATTTTAATTCGGGAGGCGTGCTGGATCAGGACACCACAGAAGAGCAGTCTCTGGTATCCATGCCGGGATATTACATCAGCCCCATGAAGGCCGGAAAGTACAATTCCAGCAAGGAACGGATCGAGGCCATGATCAGTCGGGCATATGAATACCTGAATGCCGGGACTACCTATCGGATCTGCAAGTCCATGAAGCCCGGAGAATATGCGGACTGCAGCGGACTGGTCATGCAGTGTCTCTATGCTGCCGGTTTCGATCCCTCACCGGCTACGCCGAAGCATCATGCGTTGCCTGAAAATGAATATGATTCGAGAACCCTGTATCATAAGGTTCCCATGAAAAGGGTATCCTATGTCAATAAAAGGCGGGGGGATCTGATCTTCTATAATAAGCCGGGAACCAATACCATCATCCATGTGGCCATCTATCTCGGAAATAACCGGGTGATCGAATCCTGGCCGCCGGGAGTTACGGACAGATACGGAATCGCCAGCTCACCGCACACATCTGTTTATGCGGTTCTTCGTCCTTTTGAATAATTTACTGTGAAAAGTTACAAATATGATTGCATTTTTTGTCATATTTCTCTATAATTGAATCAGGACAAAATATTTAATCAGCACTACAAGGGGAGGTGTCAAATGGGACTTTTTGACATTTTTAAAAAGAACAGTGGGATCCGCGAGTGTCCCTCCTGTGAATCAAGAGATGTATCCGTAGCGAATCCGGAGCAGCTGGCCGGCGTGAACCGGGAAGACGGCACACCGTATTTCTGTAATAACTGCGGTAAGGTTTTCTATATCAAAGAACAATAGATACGGGAGCGTTTCGTGAAGGCTGACTTTGTTGTAACATCATATGAGAGTAAAAAAATGGGGTTTTTGTTTGTGGATCAGGCACTGACAGATGCCCTGTTTTTTTCTGATGTCACGCAGATGGGAGGCATCTGTACTGCCACGGTCAGCAAGCTGGTTCCCACCATTGGTGCAGCCTTTCTGGACGGACCCGACGGCCAGGTCTATTTCTATCAGCTAAAGGAGAATGAAGGACGGCATCGTATCCTGCGAAAGAGAGGAAACAGGAATCCCGGCGGAATATCGGTGGGGGATACGCTTCTGGTTCAGGTCTCCAAGGATGCGCAGAAGGGAAAACAGGCGGAGGCGACTGCAAATCTGTCACTCACCGGAGACACTGTCATAGTAAACTGTGCAGGCCAGGCGGGTATTTCCAAAAAGATCCGGGATCCGGAACGAAGAGAGGAACTGAAGCAGCTGATGCAGCAGATCCTGTCCGATCCGGAGATTTCGGAGGATTCTCCGGAATTTGGCCTGATCGCAAGAACCTCAGCGGAGCATACGGATGATGAAACTCTGCGGGAGGTTTCCATAAAATTATTATGTGAACTAAGAGAGCTGATACATCGGGCAGAGACCACTCCTGAGCATAAATGGCTCTATCGACCGGAGCATACTCCGGAGGAGCATGTACATTTTCTGGTTCGGCAGGGGCTCTACGATGAGCTGGTGGTTCATACGGATCTGGACTGGTCCGATGAGATCAGGGAAGGCTATCGACTGCATATCATGTCTCCGGAAATGGAGAGTCCGCTGGTGATCTTCAATATACCCGTATTATTACAGAAGGCCCTCAGCCGTAAGGTATATCTGAAGGGGGGCGGGTATCTTTACATCGAACCCACTGAGGCCATGACGGTGATCGATGTGAATTCCGGAAAGAATATAAAGGGGAAGTCACATGAGGAGGGTGCCCTGGAACAGAATCTGGAGGCTGCCGGAGAGATTGCTCGTCTGATCCGGCTTCTGAACCTGTCCGGAATCATCATGATCGATTTTATCAGTATGAAGAAGGTCGAGCATGAGAAACAGGTTATGTCTGAGCTGAGAAGATGCACGGCATCGGATCCCTGCCATGTACATGTGGTGGATATGACCAGACTCGGGATCCTGGAGGTGACGCGGGAGAAGAAGGCGCCGCCCCTGAGAGAACAGCTTGAGAATACTTAGAAGGAACGTTGTACAGGGATATATCAAACGGAGGGTGTTTATTATGATAAGAAAGAGGGGACAGACGGAAGCTTCGGGCAGAGCAGGGATTCATTTTCTGCTTTATTTTGCAGCCACATTTCTGATCCTGGCAGCATTTCTGCTTCCCGGACAGGCTTCCTATGCCAAAGAGGAAGAGGAAACTACGGAAACCACCGAGGAAACCACCGAGGAAGAGATCAAGGTGAAGATCAATAAGACCAACTTTCCGGACAAGGTATTCCGTCAGTATGTTCAGTATAATTATGATACGGACTATGACAATGTTCTGTCCGGTGATGAGATCAAAAATGCAACCCTTATGGAGCTGTATTATTACGAGGATCTGAAAAGTGTCGAGGGTATCAACATTTTCACTGAACTGAAAGAGCTTACGATCCAGGGCTGCAGTCTGACCGAACTGGATGTCAGTGAGAACAAAAAGCTGGAAACGCTGAACTGTATGTTTAATTCCAAACTGAAAAGTCTGGATCTTTCCGCAAATACGGAGCTTACTACTCTTGACCTGTCCTGCAGTGCCATCAGCACTCTGAAGTATAAGAAATGTACAAAGCTGACTACTTTGAGCCTGCACTCGGTTCCTATTAAGAAGCTGGATCTTTCCACCCTGACCGGGCTTCAGGTTCTTGATTGCTTCGCTATGGGTCTAACGAGCCTGGATGTCTCCATGCTGACGGAGCTGAAGGCTCTTGATGTATCCATAAATCAACTGACAGAGCTGGATCTTTCCAACAACAGAAAGCTGGAGAGTCTTCTCTGCAGGTCGAATCAGTTCCGTCTTCTGGATCTGCGCAACTGTCCGAAGCTGAAGAATACGGATTCCTATAGTGACAGGATCGAAGACCTGAAAGGCTTCAATGTATCACTGGTCCGTGATAAAATGGCCGTGGTCATGAAGAAAGCCGATCTGGGCTGGCAGGAGATCGGTGATGAAAAGGTCTATGTTCTGGATGATGGCGTAAAGCCTTACCGGAGTCATTTCGCCAGAGGATGGACGAAGATCGGTTCCAAATACTATTACTTCAATAAAAATAATTATCTCATTAAGGGTTTTCAGAAAATCAACGGGAACATCTATTATCTGGGCAAGGACGGAGCCAGACAGACCGGCTGGATCAAGGGGAGCAAGAACACCTACTATGCAGATAAAAACGGTGTGATCCTGACCGGCTGGCAGACCATCGGAAAGAAGACCTATCATTTCAGAACCAAGGGCGAACTGTCGAAATCCGAATGGAT
>CADBOW010000246.1 GCA_902796375.1 uncultured Lachnospiraceae bacterium
ACCCAGATGGGCAGCGTCTCATTTGTGATCTGCCGTGTGTTTCCGTCCCAGTACAGATCCTCTGCTGTGAAGGAATGACTTCCCTCTTCCCAGACAGCATCCTCCCCTGAACCGTCCAGAGAGATGGAATAGCCATCCGGCACTCCCACGGTGATCGTATTAAAATATCTGACCGATGTGGTCCCCGGAAAGTATCCGAGCAATCCGGTCTTCGACTCTCCGATGCCCGTAACGGTGAAGCTCGGCCCGTCGCTTCCGCCTGCCGCCCGGCTCGGAATACTCCTGGTGAAGCATATGGAAAGAACAAGTGCAACCGACATCAGCACGCACCCGGCTCTCTTCCTGAAGGATATGCCCTTTCTTCGTTTATTCTCTCCCATACAGAACCTCCAAACTACTTCCATTCAATGGTGATGTTATCATTTACGGGCTTTGAGAAATCATAGTCCCAGCTGCCGTTAGGCGACGGCACAAGGGTGGGTTCCTGAATCTTCTCACCCCTCTTCACTGTCTGTGTGCCGAACGTCTGTCCCTGATACGTAAATGTAACAACTACCGTGCCCTGTAAGTATTCCTCCACCTGTTCCTTCGTCAGGGATACATCCCTGCCTTCCTCGATGGCCTCTCTGATCAGATTCAGAACTTTCTCCGGAAGCGTCGTATAATCGATATCCGTCGGCGGTGATACATAGTCCGTGGTCTTGTCATCCTCGTAGATCAGAACCTCCTTACCCTTCTCGATGATAACCGCCGTATCTGAGATGCTTCCATCCTTATAGATCAAATGCGTCTCCACAGATCCCTGGAATACGGATACTCTGGTGTACTTCACACCGTCCTCCTCATAAACCTCAACCCGGAACATGGTTCCCCGAACCATCATGGTGGCATTCGGTGAGGTCACGTCATAGGAAGATTCCTCGGACAGCTTGTTCCGGATATCATTGGTGATGGCACCCTCCATCAGCTCAATGGTGGTCTTGCTCTTATCACTGGTACCCTCAGCCTGCAGCTTCAGCTTGGTATGCTCCTCAAGGTAGATATACTTATCCTCATCTGCTTTGATCACAAGATTTCCTGTATCGAGGGAGACCACATCTCCGGACTCCAGCACCATATTCTCGTAGGGTTCCATCTCTCCCAGGTCTCCGCGGATGACGGAGGATCTGCCGGAATACTCGAATACCTTCAGAAGCCGGTAACCCTTATCCGTAAAAAGCAGGAAGATCACGATGCCTACGATGGCCAGCAGAGCCACCACACCGACACATATTAGAATCACTTTCTTTTTTTCCATACCTGAAAAAACCATCCCTTATCGATTGATCGACAGTGTGTGTCTTCCGTTCCCCACATCAAGACATACACCATAATATTATCTCACATTCAGGGCAGAAAGTCGATAAAAACAGCAAATAATTAGGCGAAAAAAATCCCCGATGCCTGCGCACAGGCACCGGGGATTTCTGAGGGAGACGACTCCCGTTATGGGAGTCATCCCGATCATAGCCGGGGTATAACATTTTTTCACTCCGGCGTCATTGTATTAATAATAGTAATACTCACTGGTTTTGAAATAATAGATCTTCTTTCCGATCTTGTGAACGCCGGTATATTCCCGTCCGTCGGCTCCGAAGTATCTCCATTCTCCAAATACCTTCTTCCACTTATTCCGAAGAATGACACCCTTCTTGTCGGAGTAGTACCCATTAAAATATCCATTCACAACCAGTCTTCCGCTATAATCAAAGAGATAGGTCTTGCCTTTGATCGTGCGCCTTCCTGTCATCAGCATGCCTTCGCTAAAGTAGTAGTAGGTTCCTCCGGCCTTCAGCCATCCCTGCTTCTTACTGATGGTTTTAACAAGCTTTCCGTTCTTATCGAACTGATACAACAAACCATCGTACGGCATGTAACCGACTGTCCTTCCGTTCACTTCATCGATATAATAACGATTTCCATTATAACTCAGCCAGCCCATCACGGCCTTGCCGTTCTTACCGAAGTAATACCAGTTTCCGTAGATCTTCTTCCAACCGGAATAGTTCACAGCCGCAGTACCGTTCTTGTTTAAATAGAAGGATGGATAATATGCAAACTGATCCTTCAGCATATGTCCACTGGCGAAATAGTATGTCTTTGTTCCGATATTCAGAGCGCCGCTTGCAGCAGATCCGTTCTTAAAGTAATAGTATTCTCCGCCAACCGTGATCCATCCATCCTTCGGATCCTTACCGATCTTCTTCAGCAGAACACCTTCCTCACTGAAGATATACCAGATACCGTCAACTTTCGCAGCTCCTGTTACATAGGTAGTATAGCTGAAATAATACTTCTTACCGTTGATGGTCAGCCATTCATCCTTTGCAAGCTTTCCGCCCTTCTTAACATACTTACCGGTATTATAAGTAAGACCTTCTGAATCTACAGCTTTCAACCAGCCGGCCTTCTTCTGGATCTTTCCGTCATTCCCTACATAGTATCCATCCGGAGTTTCTGTATTTCGTCTCATAACTCCATCCACTACGAAGTAATTTCCAACCCAGCCGCTGTAAGGCTGACCATTCTTATAATACATATAGTAGCCGCCAAACAGATTCCATCCGTTTTTCATCTTACTGCTCTTGGTGATCTTGCCCTTCTTGCCGATGGAGTAGAGCTTCTTCTCAGTTCTGTCTACCTGATCTACAGCATATGCCGCCCCATTGTAATCAAACAGATAGTAGGATTTGCCGATCTTATGCTTCCCGCCCGATAGTGTCTTATGTGTCTTCTTATCCACATAATACCAATTATTATCGATGCAGTACCATCCGGACTCAACACGCTTACCATTGGATTTTAATATGTAATTTCCACTATAGTTTCCTTCCAGATCAGAATTACCATAAACATAAGTGTCAGCATACATTCTGCCGTCTCCAAAATAGTAATATGACTTTCCGATCTTTGTCAGACCCTCTGCAGGCTCGCCATTCTTGGCATAGTAGGTACTTCCATTCAGCTTGGTCCAGCCGTTCTTCTTCAGCTTTCCGGCCACGGAACCATCAGCGGCAATTACAAAGTAGCCACTCTTCTTTTTAACAAGAGTTTTCGTCTGTAACTCGCCATACTGATCAAAGCAATACTTCTTCTTTCCGATCTTTGTAATGCCTGTAGCAAGGGCTCCTGTCTTCGTTGCGTATTTATTGCTGCGAATCCAGCTATTCGTGACCAGTGTCCCGTCAAGGCCGAAATAATAATATTTCCCTTTAATATATGTTACAGAGTCAACAAAGGCATATCCATTACCGTCGAAGTAGTATTTATTCTTCCCAATCTTCTTCCACTGGTTCTTGATGGGTTTCTTATTCTTCAGATATACGATATGGTGTCTTGCGGCATCTTCATAGAAGAGACCTGTCTTATTTACCTTTGTAAGAACACCCTTCTTATCAGCATGGTAGAACTTATCCTTCCATTCGATATACTGATTCGTGATCGCAGGATCGCCTCCTCCGGGGAAATAATAAGTCTTCTTCCCGATCTTCTTTATCCCCTGCTCCGGTGCTACTCCCTTGGCATCGTAATAATACATATGATACCACTTGTTCCGGTACAGCTTTCCTCCGGGGGCTGCACGATAATGAGCAGTTCCAGTCCATTCTCCCTTTTTATCGTAGATCGACAAACTGAATTCTTCATTATCGTACATTCTTCCGTAGTAGTCGAATCCATAATAAGCAGAACCGATCTTACGAACTTCCGATGTAACCAGTTTATTCTTAACGGCATAATACTTCTTTCCGTCAACAACCGTAAAGGTGTTATTCTTGATCCGCTTGATCGCACCGGTCTTGGAAATCGCATAGGGCTTCCCGTCCACTTCGGT
>CADBOW010000247.1 GCA_902796375.1 uncultured Lachnospiraceae bacterium
AAATACAGGGGATACCGGACCTGAAACCAGAGCAGATATTCGAAGCCCAGCAGGTATCCCACAAGCAGGAACCCATTTCCCCCGTGGAGATACAGAGGAACAAATGCTCCCGTCATCAGCAGCAGGAAAAGGATTCCGAACTTCGCCGGGAAGAATTCCTTCAGCGCCATAAGGGAGATCAGAACCGAAACAAGCAGGAGTACCTCGACAGATACTCCTGTATTGTTTGCCATTTCGAAGAATCCGTACATGCTGAAGACCAGCATGAATACGATCCGGACGATTATGAAATAATTATGCTTCAGGAATTCCCCCATCCGTTCGACCTTCTTAACTTCAGCCCCAGACAACCCAGGCTGAGATTTATGATCAGATATGCTGCTGCTATACATATTAGCATAAAATAGGCCGAATTGTCTCCCACAAATATCTTTTCAACCCCCTTCAGGAACCAGGTCTGGGGCATCACCGACGACAGCGCCTTCACGCCGGCCGAAGCACCGTTCAGCGGGAAATACAGGCCGCTGAACAGAGAAGACATACACCAGATGGCAAATGCTGCAATATTTGCGGTCATCACTTCTCCGATCAGGATTCCCACCAGCATGCTGAGGGATGAGAAGATCATACCGATCATGAAAATGAGCAGGAGGAAGGTTCCTCTGTTCATCCCCATATCATCGATATCCAGGAACAGGCTGCAGATTCCCATCACTGCAGTCAGCATCACGGATACGAAGAAGGATGTGATGAACTTCGAGATGAAATACTTCATGGTACCGGTTTTGGTCAGATTGATCCTGGTATACACACCGTTCTTCTGCTCCCGGATGGAGGTATGCGCCACGAAGATCCCGCAGAACACAAAGCCCAGGGTCATAAATGCAAATGCATATCCCATCTGTGTCTTCTGGTTCGTCTGCTTCGTATCCAGAACAATCCCGCCTTCTCCTACGGAAACGGCTACCACCTTTTTGACGGGGAGCTGACTGTCCGCTTCCTTCAGGGCCGTCAGGTCATATCCCAGCTTCTGCATTTCCGCCAGCTGTCCCTTCACATCCTGTTCCAGCACCTCCACCCGGCTGTCTTCCGAAAGCACATAGATGGTCAGCGCCTCCCCGGTCTTTCCCTCCTTCACCAGCTGATCAAAGTCCGGGCTGAGATAGATGGCAGCCCCCATCCGGTCTCTGAAGCCGTCAGTTTCGATCTGCTCCTTCAGAGCCTCCCCGGTCAAAGGCTCCGGACAGATCTCCCTGTCCGTAAGATTCACTCTGCAGATCCGGAAGAGTCCCCGATCCGCCAGCTTCTCCAGGAAATACCCGGAAATGTCACTGTCAGCCGCATCATATACCTTGATGACACACTCCCCTTTGCCGCCGAAATAAGCCACCTTCTGGTCGACCATCTCAAGCTCCCGGATCCTGCTGCCGGACAGCTCATCATAACCGCTGGATTCATAGGCTGCGGAGCTGTCGAAATTCGTCTTCAGGATCACCGTGGAAAGAAATGGCGTGATGAGCAGGAAGAACCAGAAGCCCCATGTTCTCAGCAGAAGTTTCATGCTTGTCTTCACCAGTGTTTTCATGCTCTTCCTCTCTTTCTGATCTTGCCCGCCAGAATGGAAACTGCCGAACAGACAACGATGATCGCCCCGCTGTAGGCAAGCGCAGCCGGCACATGGTCGCTGTTTCCGGCGCAGGACATTTCCACCAGAGACCGATTGATATGATAAATGGGTGACAGCTGCTTCACTCCCTCGGGAAGGGACGAGAACATATAGGTTTCAAAGCTTCCTCCGCAGAAGCCCATGATCCATACGGTCATAAAGGTAACGATAATGGTGACCACCATATTTTCCGTAATGTTATAGAACATCAGGCCGAATGCGGTGGCTGCCCCGCAGGAGAATAGAACCACCAGTGCCGAAAGCAGCGGGTTCCCCCAATGGATCCCGAACATCAGGATCGAAAGGCCGACAGTGACGACGGTTCCGAGAACCACCGAAAGCAGGATCGGCGTGTATCTGGACAGGTAGAACTTCGTTTCCGAGATCCCGGACACCTGGATCTTCCTGTTGATCCGGTATTTCTTCTCTGCCGTAAAGAGCCCTGCTCCGCAGACGATGGCACACCATCCGATGTATATGACCTCAATGATCCCGTAATAATCCTTCGCATCAATAGACGCCATATACTCCGGATGCTCCACACGAAGATCCATGGCGCCCGGGTCCATGGCAGCCGGGTCTGCGGCGGCCGGGTCTGCGGCGGCTACGTCCATGGCGGCCGGGTCCATGGCAGCCGGGTCTGTGGCGGCCGGATTCATCGCCGCACTCTGCTGCGACGCCTTCTCATAGAAGGAGGAAACCATGTATTCCAGCACCTTGCTCTGCTCCAGATTATCCTGATCTCCGTAGACGGTATAGCTTCCCGCCTCAAATTCCAGAAAACCGCCCAGCTCCTCCTTTCGGAGCAGCTCCTCCGGCGTACCCTGCTGGTATTCCCGAAGCAGGATCCCATTTTCCTTTGCCACCTGCTTTAATGCGTTGATCATTTCCGGAGATACGCCCTCGCCCTGGATCCGGTAGCCGGCCTCGATCTTTTCACCGCTCTCGTATTTCTTCATAATGCCGTCAAATGCACTGGAAAGCAGCGAGATGAGAATGATCGGCGTGGCGATGAACAGCAGGATATTGGAAATGCTGCGGACCATGATCTTGAAATTGTTTTTGATCAGATAACGAATCATTTAGTAATCCCTCAATTTCTTTCCTGTCAGTGTAAGGAAGACCTCTTCCAGTGTGATGGTGGATGTATCCTCCACCACCATTTTCTTCAGCTCTTCGCTGGTGCCGGTTGCGATCAGCCTGCCGTTGTCCATGATGGCGATCCTGGTGCAGATGGCCTCCACCTCCTCCATGTAATGGCTGGTATAAATGACGGTGGCCCCGTTCCGGTTGGATTCCTTGATCTTGTCCAGAATGAAATTTCTGGACTGGGGATCGATGCCCACCGTAGGCTCGTCGAAGATCAGCAGCTCCGGATGATGACCGATGGCGCAGGCGATGTTGAGCCGGCGCTTCATACCGCCGGAGAATTTCTTCGCATATTCATTTTTCTTCTCCAGAAGCCCTACATACTCCAGGGATTCCTCGATCCGCTCCTTCAGGAGGCTGCCCCGGATTCCGTAGAGGGAAGTGAAAAGCTCCACATTTTCCCATGCCTTCAGATTTCCGTGGATGGCCAGGTCCTGGGGGATGTATCCCACCTTCTCCAGCAGCTCCTTCCGGTTCTTCTGGAAATCCTTTCCCATGAAATCCACCTCCCCGAGGGTGGGGCGGACGATCCCGCAGATCATATTCATGGTGGTGCTCTTCCCTGCGCCGTTGGGCCCCAGGAGTCCGAAGATCTCGCCCTCCCTGATCTCCAGATTCAGATTGTCCACCACAACCTTATTGTCATATTTCTTTGTAAGATCCTTCGTTCTGAGAATAGTTTCCATGCGCTTCTCCTCTGAAATAATAAGAGTGTGCCAAATGACACTGTTTTCATCTGACACACTCATTATATGAATTCCTGTTTTTGATTTGTAGTGAAGAAAGATACATTTCCGGCATGACTTTCGTCATGTTTTCGCCTTCATCTTCTTCCTCTTCTTCACCTCGTACATCACCTCATCCGCCTTCTGGATCAGCTCCGGCAGAGAATCCGATTCCTGAGGAACCACGGTGATCACGCCCACGCTGGCAGAAAGCCGGTAGGGCTTGGCCAGCTGCTCATTCACCGTCTCCAGCTTCTGATTGAAACGCTCCTCAAACTTCTCCGCGAGTCCCGTCCCACGTCCGATCACCACGAACTCATCTCCACCGATCCGGCTGCATACATCCACGGCTCTGCAGCAGCCGCGAATGGAATCCGAAATCCCCTTCAGGGCCGCGTCCCCCTCCTTATGGCCGTAGGTGTCGTTGATATTCTTCAGGCCGTCCATGTCGATGAACAGGATGGTCAGCTCCGTCCCGTTCCGGACAGCCTCCTGGAAGACATATTCGGCATTATGGTTCAGGCCGTTCCGGTTGTAAATTCCGCAAAGGGGATCCAGAACATTCAGCTTCGAAAGATTGTCGATGGCATTTCCGATACACATGGTAATGGTGTGACAGTGGATGGTGTTGATGGGGAAGTCCGTATTGGAAATGATATAGTACCCCAGGATCCGCCGGTCAAAATGCAGCGGCAGGTAGTAACTGATATTCCCGCCGGTGGTATAGGGCTCCGGTCTCAGCTGCCGGCTCTCATAGGTCGTTATGCTCTTCCCCTCTCCGTCCTTCCAGACCAGCGGCGCGGTCATCCGCTCCGGATAGCCGATCCCCTCATCCTCTACAGGAGAGACGCTGTAGGTGGTCTCCCAGTCCTTCACCAGGCACAGATTGAAATCCTGACACTCAATGGCCCGGAGCATGGTCTTGATGACCTCCACACACTCTTCGATATTCTCCACCCCCGCCAGCCCGGCGATCATCCGGTTCAGCATATGCACGTCGGTGTAGGTACTTGTCATGCGCTGGTACATTTCCCGGCGGAACTCTCTTATGCTCTCCGCATCCTCTCCGTGGCAGCCGCAGCTCTCTGTGAAAACAGGCTCCGTCTCCAGGTCGATGCTTTGGGGCTGCTCCTCCCCGTTCATCAGGGCCAGCAACATCTCACAGGCTTTCTGTCCGGAGACATACAGCGGCCGCTTCACCGTAGTCAGGGCGGGGCTGGAATTTCTGGCCCCCAGGATATCATCGAAGCCGGTCACCATCACGTCCTCCGGCACCCGGTAGCCCAGATCCTGCAGACGGCTCATGGCGGTCAGGGCCATACTGTCATTTGCGCACACAAAGGCATCCGGCATCTCCAGCCCGGATTCCGCGAACTCCTCGATAGCCCGCACGCCGTCGTAGCTCCGGAAGAACCCCGGATACATGCGCCGCTCCTCGTCGAAGGGGATCCCGTGCTCCTCCAGGGCGTCCCGGAAGGCCTGATACCGGATCACCGCCTCCTGATTCGCAAAGGGTCCGGAAATGTAGTGGAACAGCCGCGCCCCGTGCACCAGGATCAGATGCTCCACCAGCTTCTTCATCACCGAGTAGTTATCGATGCTCACATCGTGAAACTCCTTATGATCCTTGCATTCAAAGATCACCGCAGGAATCCCGGCGGCCTTCACCCTATCGATCAGCGCATTCCGCGCTATGGTATTGGAAATGGTATTTGACACGATCACGCCGTCAAAGCATGTCAGATCCGGAAGCTTGAAGATACTGTATTCGCCCGCATCAAAACCACTGCTGTCGACGATACCTCCGAAGGCAGAAAAATAAGAAACATTTATGTCATGCTCCCGGGCATACTGATTGATCCCCAGGATGATCTGGTACGGATATTCCTCATCCATACCACAGATGAATACAGCTATATTCTTAATCGTCTGTTTCCCCTGTTCCATACAAAAACCCCACAACAGTCAGGGGCAGTCAGCCCCATCCGAACAAAACACTCCTATAAGAAAATTATACTAACAACCAGAGGAAAAGTCACGAAGAATTATGCAGCCGTCCGACTCCCGCCGACCCGATCTCCAACGGTCCGATCCCCCGCCGACCCGATCTCCGCATTCAGCAGCTAATATCCAGATAATCCACCTTCCCGGAAATCCGGATCCCATCGCTTCCGGCGGGAATAAAGATCGTATCTCCTTTTGAAAATGGACCTGTCACAGCTCCGCATTCATAGGCTCCTTCCCCATCAAAGCAGAGGAGGGCATGGAAGCTTCCCTCATCCGGCGGGACGGTCATCCCGGAATCCACCCGGACATGGGAGACCGTAAAATGCTTACAGGATTTCAGCAGCTCTCTCGTATGTCCGTCACCCTGCACAACCTCCCGCGCTCCGTCACGATTGAAGTATGACTTTGAGAGGTCCGCCACCTGCAGAGCCTTCTCCACATGAAGCTCCCTTTTCTTTCCATCCTTCCCTACACGATTATAATCATAGAGACGGTAGGTGATATTGCTGTTCTCCAGCACCTCCACCAGAAGCGCTCCCGCACAGATGGCATGAACGGTTCCGGCCTCCACGTAGAAGAAGTCCCCCTGTTCCACCGGGACACGGTTCAGCAGCTGCTCTATGCTTCCGTCCTCCGCTGCCACCCGCACCTCTTCCCCGGTCACATCACGGTTAAACCCATAGACCAGCCTGGCATCATCCGCCGCCTGCAGTACATACCACATCTCCGTCTTTCCCAGGCTGTTCTCAACCTCACATGCATACGCATCGTCCGGATGCACCTGTACAGACAGATCCTTCGCGGCATCGATCAGCTTGACCAGGATCGGAAGCTCAGGCTCACCTCCCGTCA
>CADBOW010000248.1 GCA_902796375.1 uncultured Lachnospiraceae bacterium
ATCACCTTCTTGTTCGGTGTGGTCTCCGGCTTGGCTACTCCGCCGCCGCCCTTCTTGTCCAGAAGCTTTTCAACTGCCTTCACAAGACACACAACGCTGTAGGTTGCTTCCTGCTGCGTCTGTGCTTCAGCGCCCTTGGTCTCATACTGATACCACAGCCACTCTGACTTGCAAAGCATTTCTTCGATCTTGGAATCATCCAGAAGCTTACGAAGATCCGGATCCATCGCAGGTGTGGAAGCACGTCCGAAGAGCTTGCCGCCGGACTGGGGTATCTCGGCCTTCTTGTACTTGGCCGGAACCATAATCTCAGCGTAGTCCTTCTGCAGATACTTCTCTGCCTTTCTCGGATCGTAATCACTGTTGATGATTGCAATCCTGCCGCCATTCAGACCATTGATGATCATATCCTCTGCCGCCATGAATACAAGTGTCTTCTGACGGTCATCGATCATCTGCTTGATCTCGTAGTTGGTCTTGGACTTCTCAAGGATCGCATTCTTACGAACCTTAAATGCCTTGATCTTCTCCTTAACACTGAAGAACATCTTCAGCAGGGAGGGATTTGCATTTACGTAATCATTGATCCAGGTGATCTCAACATACTGATGCTCGATCTTGTTTGAAAGCTCATATACATTGTAGCCGTCGAATACAACATTCAGGGTTGTATACAGCTTCTCGAGGATCTCATACTTCTCTTCCCAGGAACGGGTCGTAACATCCGAATTCACCAGTTCCTTGATCCCGCACTCATAGAATACCAGATTGTATTCATAGAGGCCTTCGAAGATATTTGTCTTTCCTGTCAGCTGTGCGCCTGCGCCCAGTGTCTGCAGGTTCTTCTTCATGTCAGGCTCATTCTCGATATAGAGATAAACCTTCTTCACAAATGCGGAAACCTCGGAGATCAGGGTGTCGATACGCTTATTGTAGATCTCCTGCTTGGAGATCGCAGTAAGCACATTTCTGGACAGAACACTTGTGTCCTGTGTGGTGTTCACATTCCGGATCAGATCCTTGAAGCTCTCATATACCGCCATGTTGTCAATGGGGATATACTCAGCATTCAGTCCGTAGAACTCAAATGCCTTATTGAAATCCTTATTGGCAATAAAGGTATTGAACAATCCGATGGACAGCTGAGTCTTATAATCAATTCCCACATGCGGATCCTCAACAACATAATCGAAGAGAACCTCCAGATTGGAAAGATATGCCTCGGAATTTGCCATCGATGTGGGAAGTCCCATCTCCATAACAACATGGATCAGGTCCAGGTATCCCATAAGAGCCTTATCAAAATTCTTCGGACGGTCATCGTCCTCCAGGATCTGATAGCTGACATTGATCAGAAGCGGTGCAATACGCTCACCGATCAGTCGCATAGCCTCACCGAATTTCTCTCTCTGATACAGATAGATCAGCCAGATGCTGTATCTGTAGATACCTGTCGTGTTGATCGGCGCATCTATGTCCGCCGGATCGATATCTCCATAAACAAAATTGAACAGCGGCTCGATCCACTCGTCAATCTCGAAGCGTTCCGGCTGCTTGATGTTCTCATCAACAAATTCTCCCAGCTCATACAGCTTCGTACACTGCTGACGAACATCATCATCCACTGTCATGTTGTTCAGATCGAAGTTGGTATCTTTCAAATAATCGATTACAAGTGCATAAAATCCGTCTTCCACCTGTTCATTCAGGAAGCGGATGAGTAACCCCTTATTATTTGATGCAGCTATCGAGAGAACATTATTGTCGCTCCCTGTGATATTTGCCGGTAATGCCATGTTTCCTCCTCCTCACTTCTCATAAGTAACATACATAGAAATGCAATCCTATTAGACATTTTACATAATTACCGACTTTTAGTCAACGGCATTTTGTCGAAATTCCATAACTATAATTGTGTATTTCGTACAAATCGTCATTCGTTCACATGGTCTGCTGCCACTTCGGACTCCATCAGTCCTGCCAGTGTCAGAAGTGCCTTCGCATTTCTGGTGGTGCAGGGCCCGTCCTTCATTTTATAATCAAATACCAGCTTGTCATCCTCATAGGATTCCTCGAAATGACGGTTCTCCGCAGGCGCCCCGTTGGCCTGCTTCAATGCGCAGAGCTCAAAATCATGGGTGGAGACGATCACCATTCCGCCGTTCACCGACAGACGCTTCAGTGCTTCCTCCGCTCCCACGATCCGGTCTGCGGAGTTGGTCCCCTTGAAGATCTCATCGATCAGGCAGAGTGCCGGTACCTGCTTCCCGCTGCGGATGTATTCCGACATTTCCTTGATCCGAAGGATTTCCGCATAAAATGTGGAGATACCGCCTGCCACATCATCCTGCACCCGCATGGATGTGAACAGCTTCCGGTAGCCTGTCCGGAATTCCTCGGCCACAGCACCCGCACCGATATAGGAAAGGACCAGATTCACTGCCACCGTCCGCAGGAATGTGGTTTTTCCGGACATATTGGAACCGGTCAGGATCGTAAGAGGAGAATCCAGATCCGCATCATTTGCCACCACGGTTTCCGGATCCAGCAGCGGATGGGACAGCTCCTTAAAGTGAAGTCCCTGCTCCTCCGGATCCAATACCGGCGTACAGGTCGGACGTACTATGGAAAGCACAGCAAGGCTTCCCAGCTCCTCCAGCTCCGCCACGATATCAAAGCTTCCCGCAAATGCCGCACCATGCAGCCGGTCCCAGCGGGCTGCCATAAATGCCAGGAAGAAATCCCAGCCGGCGAAACCGGTGAGCAGCATTCCCACCACCGGGTTGTAATCCAGGTTTTTCAGATCCGCCAGATGCGACAGCTTCTTCTGCGCCATCATCATACCGTCATTTCCCACCACTCTCTCACGGATGGATCTCAGCTTCCCGGATGTGAATTCTTCCTTCTGGATGGTCTGAAAAATGGGATACACCTGACCGCTGGTCATTTCCGAGGAAAAGATCCCCTTCGTCTCCGCATCCAGTTTCTCCTTGCAGCCGGCGGTCACACAGTAGCCCACCAGGAAGGATACCAGGATCCACGCCGGCTGAATCAGCCCTATCAGGATCCCCACGATCACAGCAATATTCATAAGGGGAACAAATGCCATCAGAAATCCCATCCAGCTCCGAAACCGGATCTTGCCGGGCTTATATGCATTTCCCGCTCTTCTTTTATCATCATCCCGCACGGGATGCTTCCGTCCGGTGACAAATGCCTGCCGGACCACGGACTCGTAATTCATCAGGAATTCCGGCTTCTCACTCAGCTCACGGATCGCCTCCTGTCTGTTCTCCCGATCATCGATCACCGAATAGGGATCCAGCAGGACATCCGCAAGTCTCCACTTACCGTAAGCCGACTGACAGATACTGATCATCTGGTACAGGGATCCGGGACCCAGCAGATCCAGATCTCTGGCAACCGTATCATCCTTCTTCAGGAATTTGCTTCCGTCATCGGAGAAATCCCTCCATCCGGTTCCGAAGCGGGCCGGATATGCATCCACCACTGCTTCACGGGCCGCCAGCAGACGCTGCTTCTTCTCGATCCCGTCATGGAGCCGGATCAGCACCAGAAAGCCGATGAAGCAGAGGATCCCGCCGATCAGATACAGTTCCTTTCCCGGTCGTTCCGTAAGACCCAGATAGATCAGGACCACCGCTCCGAGAAATACGATCAGCCGCAGCCATGCGATGCGGTCATAGGATCTCTGCAGCAGCTTCGCCCGTTCCTCATCCTTCTTCTTTTCTTCTTTATAAAATTCTTCCAGTCTTTTTTCCATTTTAACCTACTTCCTCTCCGACTCGGGTATGATTCGGCATCCCTGCCGTCGATACCCATACCAAAAAATTATAACCGAATCAGTTTGCATTTTCTACCTTTTCTTGCTTTTTTCTTTTTGCTGCGTTACAATTATGTTCAAATCTTTGATGACAGGAGGGTTACAACATGGGTGTAGGGAAACTGGTCGGTGGTGCCGTCAAGATCGGTGTAGCTGCAGTGGCAGTTGCCGGGATCTATACGCTGTTCAAGGATGAGATCCGTGAGACGGAAGCGTACAAGAAAGCCAATGCCAAGTATGATGTAGATACAAAGGCTGAGAAAGCCACCGCTAAGGTTAAGAGCACAGTTCTCGATGCCGCCAAGGCCGTAACTGACACAGCAAAAACCGCCAAGGAGAAATTCGCCCCTGCCGAGGAAGCACAGGATGCCGCTGCGGATGCTGTTGAGGAAGCAAAGGATGTGGCTG
>CADBOW010000249.1 GCA_902796375.1 uncultured Lachnospiraceae bacterium
AAAGACAGTCTAATATGTGACAAAAAAGAGATACAGGATTTCCGAAGGAAATATGAGAACCGGACGGAAGGAAAGCAGCTGGAGATCGAGGATCTGTTGTAGGATCCGGGATCGCCGGCGGGAGGGGATTCCTCATCCTGCATGTTCGGAATAACAGGAGTAATACGATGTCTCACATCGAATATGAAAAAGCAAAAAAACTGGGAGAGAAGGCGGATAAGGCCGCGGCGCAGGCAGGGAAGAGTCCGAACCTGCCGGTACTGGACGATATCCTGGCGGATAAGCAGATCCGGGGCGAGGTGAATCTGGGTCTGGTGACCATTCCGTTGGACCGGGTGGTGGGAACCGCCACGGCCGGGCGGGCCAGCTCATTTTCCTGCAATTTTATGCCTCTGCTGGAACTGGAAACGGAGTTCGCCCAGAAATGGTCCTTCCTCTGCGATGCGCATATGGAGGAGGGGATCCACGATCCCATCAAGGTATTTGAATATCTGAATTATTATTATGTGGTTGAAGGAAATAAGCGCGTCAGTGTGCTGAAGTTCTTCGATGCGGTGTCCGTGCCGGCCATCGTGACCCGGAAGATCCCGCAGAAGACCAATGACCGCACGATCCGGATTTATTATGAATTCATGGATTTCAACCGGAAGACCGGCGTGAATTTCATCTGGTTCTCCAAGGAGGGGAATTTCCAGAAGCTGCTGGAGGAGGCAGGGACCGATCCGCGGGCTCCGGAGCTGACCTGGGATGAGACCCAGGTGCAGAATCTGACCTCTGCGTATTATCGTTTCTCCAAGGTTTATGAGGAGAAGGGCGGGAAGAAGCTGGTGAATCTGACCACCGGCGATGCCTTCCTGGCTCTGGTTACGCTGCAGGGCTATCAGACCGTGATGGACATGTCCGACACGGAGCTGAAGGAGAATATCAGTAAAATGTGGGAGGAATTCCTCCTCTTAAATAAGGGCGAAGATCAGGATGTGGAGGTGACGCTGGATCCGCCGGTGGCGAAGAAGACGCTGCTGACGCGGGTGCTGGGCAAGGAACCCACGGAAGCCAAGCCGCTGAACATCGCATTTATCTATGACCGTGATCCCTCCGCTTCGGACTGGCTCTACGCGCATGAGCTGGGGCGGAATCATCTGAAGGAGGTCTTCGGCGCGAAGATCAGTACGCTGAAGATCACGACTGCGGACACGGAGGAGAAGGCCGTGGAGGCCATGGAGCAGCTGATCGAGAAGGAGGGCACGCGGGTGATCTTCACCACCTCCTCCCAGCAGATCGATGCCAGCCTGAAGATCGCGGTGAAATATCCTCAGGTGAAGGTTCTGAACTGCTCGCTGAATACCAGCCATCGGTACATCCGGACCTATTACGCGCGGCTGTATGAGGCCAAGTTCCTGTCCGGTATGCTGGCCGGGATCCTGACGGAGACGGATCAGCTGGGGTATCTTGCGGATTATCCCATTTACGGGATTACCGCCAGCATCAACGCCTTTGCTGTGGGGGCCAGAATGGTGAATCCCCGGGCGGTGGTGCATCTGGAATGGACCACGAAGAAGGACGAGCTTTCCCGGGAAGCTATCTATCACAGTCTGTATAATGACGGGGTGGATTACATTTCCGACCAGGATATGATCACGCCCCGGCATGCGTCACGGAAATTCGGTATGTACTGCCTGACGAAGGATCAGCCGGTGAATATCGCCATGCCTGTTGTGAACTGGGGAGTTCTCTACGAGCGCATCATCCAGATCATTCTGGATAATGCCTGGGAACGGACGGACATCCCCTCGGATGACCGCGCCATCAATTACTGGTGGGGCATCTCTTCCGGAGTGATCGATGTGATCCTCAGTAAGAAGATACCGCCTGAGACGGCGCGCCTGGTCGAGATCTTCCGGCAGCTCATCGCCCGGGAGGAATTCGCGCCCTTCTCAGGGGAGCTTCGGGATCAGGAAGGGAATCTTCGCTGTGAGGCAGGAAAGAGCCTGGCCATCGATGAGATCATGAAGATGAAATGGCTGCTGGACAGCGTGAAGGGCGAGATCCCCGTGATGGAGGATCTGAAGGATACGGCGAGAAATATCGTGGAACTGAAGGGTGTACGCAAAGATGAAGATGAGGATTCTGGCGATAGCTGATATAGAGTCCAAATACTACTG
>CADBOW010000250.1 GCA_902796375.1 uncultured Lachnospiraceae bacterium
TCTCGTGCTTCCGCTGCCTCTCGTGCTTCCGCTGCCTCTCGTGCTTCCGCTGCCTCTCGTGCTTCCGCTGCCTCTCGTGCTTCCGCTGCCTCTCGCGCTTCCGCTGCCTCTCGTGCTTCCGCTGCTGCCGTGGATTCCCCGGGGATGATGCCGTCGAACCCCGTCAGCTGCTCACCGATCTCCGCCTCTATGGTGATCTTTGCCGGATTGATCTTCGAAGGATCCAGGATCAGCTTCTCGATCCTGGGTGCCCGGATCCGTCCGGCGGACGGATTCATCACGCTGTTGATGGGAGTTACAGACTCCACATCTACGGTGGAATACTCAAAGGCCAGCTCCGTATTCACCAGTCTGCAGTTCACCAGCTTCAGCCCCTCGATATAGCAAAGTCCCTGCAGACTTTCTATGGTACAGTTGATAAATGTAACACGATTGGAGTTCCAGCCGATATACTCCGCCTTCACATAAGAATCCCGGATGGTGATATCCTCCGAATTCCAGAAGCAGTCCTTCGTATTCAGTGTGGAATTCCGGATCTCCACCCTCTTACAGCCATCGAAGCTGTACTTTCCGTCCAGCGTAAGTCCGTCGATCACCACATCCTCACAGTTCATCATGAAGTACTCTCCTACGGCCTTCACCCTCGTAAGAGAAACCTCCTTACAGAACCATAGGGTTTCCACCGCCTTCGGGAAATCCATATCATTCACGGACACCTTCCTGCACCGTCTCAGGCCCTTCGGCCCCTCAAATCTGCAGCACTCCATCCGAATATTCTCTCCGTACCACAGTGCTGCACGACAGGTATCAGCGAAGTAGGAATCCCGTATGATCACATACTTGGCATACCACACCGGATATCTGCTCAAAAACCGAACCCGTGTGAGATCGATCTCCGCAACCTCCTTGAAGGGTGACTCTCCCACATCAAAGGTACAGTCCTCCACCGCCAGATTACGCTCTGCGAAAAAGGGCCGTTCCTCTGTAAATGTCTGTCCTTTGATTATTCTTTGTTCCATAGTAAAACCTCAAATACCTGTAACACGAAACTCTTACATCTTCCTCAGCTCTGATGCCGCCATAGGGATCACCAGGCAGAAGGAGCAGATATCTGCCACCATCTGTGCCATCTCCACACCCTGCAGTCCCAGGAGTTCGGGAAGGATCAGGATCGCAGGAATAAAGAAGATCCCGTTTCTGGCCATGGCCGTGATGGATGCCTTTACGCCCTTTCCCATGGATTGCAGCATCATATTGGACAGGAAGTTGGTGGTCAGGAGCGGCAGGGTGACCGCCTGATATCTTAAGGCCGCAGCCCCCACAAGAACCACATCCGGGTCATCCCGGAATATGGAAATGATCTGTGGTGCAAAGATCAGACAAACAGCTGACAATACCGTGAGGAACACCGTTCCCCAGCGGATGCAGAACCAGTAGCCCTGCTTAACCCTGTTCTTTAAGCCGGCCCCGTAGTTAAAGGAGCATACCGGCTGATACCCCTGACCGAAACCGATGACCGCCGAGGCTACCATCATGCAGACACGGGTCACGATGGACATTCCCGCTATGGCCGCCTCTGCACCGTATTCTCCTGCCGCACGGTTCATAAGGATTGAAGCCACAGCCGCAAGCCCCTGACGAAGCAGAGAGGGAATTCCTCCGTTGATGACCTCCTTGATGTAGTAGCCGTTGATCCGCACATTTGACATCTTCAGCTTGATATTCTCTCCCCGCCTGGAACCCAGCAGCAGGATGAAGAAGCTGGTGATCTGCCCTGCCACCGTGGCGATAGCCGCTCCGGAGACTCCCATATCGAAGGCGAGGATCAGGATGGGATCCAGCGCCACATTCATCACAGCTCCCGCCATCAGACCCACCATGGCATAGGTGGCGCTTCCCTGGAAGCGAAGCTGATTATTCAGAACAAACTGACAGATCATGAAGGGTGCCCCCACCAGAATGATCCTGCCATACTGAATACTGAACTCCAGAGTTTCCTCCGTCACGTCAGAGGAAGCAAGAAAATCGGTGATGGGATGAATGAACAGATTCCCCAGCAGCATCACCAGAATTCCGAAGATCATGGCCATGGCAAATCCGGTAGAGGCCATTTCCAAAGCTTCCTTCTTCTTTCCTGCCCCCAGCATACGGGAGAGGAAGTTCCCGGAGCCATGCCCGAAGAAGAATCCAAGAGCCTGTATAATGGCCATCATGGGGAAAATGATACCCACAGCAGCCGTCGCCAGGGTTCCCTTGCCGGGAACCTGTGCCACGAAATAGGTGTCCGCTATGTTATAGAATCCGGTTACAAGCATGCTGATGATCGTCGGCACCGCAAGCTTCGTGATCAGCTTCGGTACCGGCGTTTCCGTCATCATGGTATAACGGTCCTTCTTTGCGGCAGACATACTCTTCCTCTCCGTTCCAAAAACTTTTCCTGACGATCAGAAAAAGGCGCTATTCCGTCATAGCGCCTTCCTCACATTTGTTACCCTTTTTATTCGTCTATATCCAGCAAGGCAGCTGTATAACGAGCGCTTTCCTTCCGAACCTCTTCGTCTCTCTTCCCGAAAATGTCATCAAAGTTCTGCAGCATAAGTTCTACGATATATCCGGAGAGTGCTCCGTTCTCGATGCTTTCTGCCAGCGTCTTCATAACGCCTTCCTTTGCCATACTCTGACGATATGCACGCACCTCGGCAACCGCGGAGAAGATATCCGCAACCGCAAGGATCTGCGCACCCATGGGGATGTCCCCCATTTTCAGGCCGAAGGGATAACCATATCCGTTCAGCTTCTCATGATGCAGTGCCGCCCAGCGTCCAATCTGTTCGAATCCGGGAATGTCCTTCAGAAACAGATAGGTATAGTATGCATATTCCTTCACAAGATTGAATTCTTCATCCGTCAGCTTCTCGCCCTTCTCCAGAATGTCCTTCGGAACCTTCAGTTTTCCGATATCATGAAGATAACCGGCAATCAGCATCATCTTGCACTCATCCGCCGACATTCCCATGATTTCCGCAAGGCGTACCGCGGATACAGCCACACCTACGGAATGTGCCGCCGTGTAGGAGCTGCGGAAATCGATCACCCGGGACATGAATCTGGACAGCTCGATGACCGCATCCATGGACAGATCGATGCCCTCCGGAATATATGTCAGTACCACCTCCGGCTGATGCAGAAGATCCATCCAGATATACTCTGTCTTGGCTACCCTGAGGAAGCATTCCACCGCCCAGGAATGAAGCTCTTTCCCCGCCATACTGGAAACGGCCTCGCAGATATCTTCCACCTGATTCAGTGCTGCATCGCTGTGCTTCAGGATTTTGGAAACCCTTCTGGACAGATCAATGATCTCAGCGAAACGGGCCTCCTTGGAAAGGATCTCATACGCAGGATCCCCCTCCGAATCCGCCTGTCCCGCAACGAACATACGGCGAACAAACTGAATCCTGCTCACATCGCCTACAATGTTCAGACCGGCAACCGACAGTTCCTGGAAGGAATATTCCTTTCCGTCCGGCAGGATCACACATCCCACATCATAAAGAAGCGCATCCCAAATGATCTCGATCCGGTCTTCCTCTCCATAACCCAGCTCCTGAGCCATACAATAGGATAGATATGCCGTCTGCTGGTGATGATTCGGATACGATTCGTCCAGCAGGTTCAGTGCATTTGCAACCAGTCCGGCAATCGCACGTTTACTTGTTAGTTTATTTGCCATAGCTGCCCCCTTTATCATGGATTTTTCGAAACACAAATACCTATGACCTATTATACCAAATCCGACCGAATTATACACTCTTTTTTTTCATCGGCCGGAAATGCCGGAAATGGCATTCCTTAGGGGGCTTTTCCCGGTTACCGGCTACGGCAGGAAGAAAACCTTCTGTCCTGGCAGGATATCCTCACGGATCTCCAGCCGGGTGTCTTCCTTAAATGTAATGGCCTGCTCGGCCTTCTTTTCCTCTTTCTCATCGGATTTATACAGCTCTGCTTCCAGAAGCTGAACCTGATCCGTCGCATCTCTGGTGAAAATCCTGTAGGAAACCGCCTTCCCGTCCACCATCCGGTAGATCAGAACGATACTCTCCGGCGAATCCAGATCTGCCAGTTCACCCAGCGTCTCTGCCTGTACGGTTCCCGGCTGTACAGTTTCCAGCAGCTCCTCGATCTGATCGATCGTAGTTCCGGAGATCAGAGTGGGATCCTGGATGGTATTGGATGTATAGGACTCCCCTTTGCCATTCCCGTCTATGTTTAACTGAGAATCCGAAGCATCCTTCTGGGGTGCGGTCTGTTCTGATTCAGGCTGCTTCGACTCTTCTGCCGATGCATCCGCCGCCTCCTCGGCTGCCGCAACTGCTTC
Organism: uncultured Lachnospiraceae bacterium; assembly: GCA_902796375.1. Classification (GTDB taxonomy): domain Bacteria; phylum Bacillota; class Clostridia; order Lachnospirales; family Lachnospiraceae; genus Eubacterium_Q. The sequence continues at coordinate 4,379 of CADBOW010000250.1, forward strand.
ATCCCCGGCCTGGGGTTCGGCACTGGCTTCGGCCTCCACGTCGGCCCTGGCTGCCTCCGATTTCTTTCTCTTATCCGCTGACGCCGCATTCGACATTGCAAACTGATCCGCTTCATCCACGCGCTCTTCTGCAACTGCCTGATTCATTTCCGTGTCGGACGCAGCCGGCGCCGAGCTGTCCTTTCTGCTTTCTCTCTGGGAGAGCCCGAAGGCCAGTGCGGACACGATCATAACCACGGCAGCAGCCACGGCTCCGATGATCATACGTGTCTGCCGGCGTTTCTCAGGTGATCTCTTCCGGGGTGCATTTTCAAAGGAGATCACATTTCCCTGTTCCTTCCGGTCGAGTCCTTCCTCAATCCGGTTCCACAGATCCGGTACCTCCTGATCCAGCATGCGGCGGTACATTTCTTCTTCAGATGTGTATTTATTATTATCCATCCTGCAGATACCTCCTTAGCTTCTTCATTGCTTCGTTATAGTGCCAGGACACTGTTCCCTGGGCCATGGACAGCATTTCCGATATCTCCCGGAATGTAAATCCACCGGCCAGCTTCAGATCCACGATCTCCTTCTCCGTGGCGGACAGAAGCTTCATCGCAGCATCCAGTGTCAGTCGGTTCACCGTCTGTTCCGCCAGTCCCGGTCCGTCCGAACGGTGAAACATGGGGGTTTCTCCGGCCGAATCCGAACTGATTTCTCTCTTTGCTCCTTCCGTCTCCCCGGGGTCCTGATCCAGAACCGCCATCTCTCTTCCGTTCTTCCGCATATAGTCAATACACATATTTCTGGCTATGGTGATCATCCATGCCCTGTGATGTCCGTTTCCGCGAAAACTTCCGGAGGACTGAAACAGCCGGATAAAAAACTCGGAGGCAACATCTTCCGCTGCCTCCCTTTGTTTCAACTGGTTCATACAGACGGAAAAGATCAGTTTGAGATATGCCTCATAAACGATCCGAAGGGCGTCCCGGTCACCGGAAGCCATACGTTTCATGCATTCTTCAAATGCTTTTTCTTCCACGGTTTACCCTCCTATCCTTCTATACGATCCACAATGAATGATTTATGGAATTTTTTTAAATGAATTTCTGATCTCATGAAAATCCAGTTCACCCTGCTATCTATGCAAAGACTTCCTCCATCTCATAATAAAGCTTTGTCAGCATCTCCTCGGACAGATCCGTCTCATTCAGGACAGTGTAACGGTCCGCTCTCGTTTCTCCGGCCGACTGCCATGCACCCACGAAGATCTCCGGAGTGATATTCCAGGTGGAAGGGCAGACCGGAATCCCGTATTCCTTGATGATCCTTGTGATCTTTGCAATATTCCGGTTCTGGAATTTACATGCCCCATAGCTTCCCATGGCAACAGCGATCCCATGGGGTACCGATACCTGCTCACTGAAATTCTCCTCCAGTGCGTGACAGAACAGATGCTCCGATCCGCTGCTGGGCCGCGAGGATCCTGCGATCTCCATGGCGAGTCCCCCCATGACCAGCGCCTGGGTCAGACGCTTGATGAAATCCTTGGATTTCAGCTCCTTCATGTCATTGTACGCTACGGAGTTGAAGGCCATCTTGGAGATCATGTAGGCAAAATCATCCACCTTCTCCTGTCCCACATCATATGCCTTCTTCCAGTCCACCAAAGCGGTATATTTGCTGATGGTGTCTCCCACTCCCGAAAGAAGCTGCCGTTCCGGTGCGGAAACGATGGTATTCACATCCACAAGAATGGCATGGGGAATGGTACACCGGAAGGTCTTTCTGGCCTTCCCTTCCGTTCCAAGGACCGCCACCGGCGATGCCAGTGAATCATTGGAAAGTGTGGTGGGCAGCGAGATCAGCGTGGTCTTGGATACAAAGGCCGCAAATTTCGCCAGATCCAGTACCGTTCCTCCGCCGAATCCCACAACAGTCTGGATATCGTTCATGGTGATATACTTCGCCAGTGCCACCGCCGCATCATAGGATGCGGACTGGATGAGATACAGCTCCGGAGAATTGAAATCCTCCCGGATCCTGTCCAGCTGTTCCTCGAAAATACTCTTCAGATTCTCCTCGGTAACAAGAATCGTTTTCTGTTCGGCAAGATTCGGGATCACATCCTTCATAACCTCAGGAATCCGGTCAAAGATCCCCTCCTCCACTACCAGATGATAAGGTAAACGATAACTGTGATGCATTTAAGACTCCTTTCAGATTGTATGATTCAGATCAGCGGCGTCAAGTGCTTCCCTGCGTTTCCGGTCCACCTGGATCCACTCCGTCAGTGACAGAGGGGTGTAATCGGAAAACATGCAGAAGCAGTTGATCATATTGCAGGGGATCGGGTGAAGGCCCTCCCGGCCGTTGATCTCCCTTTTACTCTCACGTGTCATCCGGATGAACCGGTTGATCAGGATTTCATCCTCCGTATTGTGAACATGGCCATACAGCATATATGCCCTGGGGGTGCCATCCTCCTCCATTTTATACTGGCCGTTGTAGCAGAATACCGGATAATGGCACAGGATCACCTTACGCTTCTCATCCGACAGCTCCGCATAAGGCTTGATCCATTTAAACCGGAATGTATTAAATCCTCCCGCATTTACAAAACGGTCATGATTTCCATGGACCAGATACAGCTTACCGTTCAGCCGGCTCAGAAGCGTATTGGTCTGTTCCGCATTTCCATAGGACAGATCCCCCAGGATCACCACTTCATCCTTACTCGTCACCTTCCGGTTCCAATGCTCGATCATAACCTCGTTCATTTCATCCGTGGAGGAGAAGCCGCGGCAGTCCATGCTGTCATTCATTCCTTCATGATAAAAATGCGGATCGGCTATATAATATCGCATAGCAGCACCATCCTGTCAGTCTTATGAATTCCTTTTTCTATCCTTTTTGTCCTTTCCTTCCTTCACATAAACCTTGACCCGGTTATTTTCCGAGGTCTCTATGGTGAGGCTCCGGATCCCCAGCACAAATTTCGCGAAGGTGGCATATCCGAATTCCTTGGCGTTGAACTGCGGATATTCGGAATACAGCCGCTGTCCCAGCAGACCCAGCTCGATCCCGTCCTCGCCCTCTGCGCGGACCTGATCCTCCACATACTGCATGAGGCGCTTCTTCATATCCTTGTCTTCCTTCAGCTCAACCGTTACGGTGCTGTTGGTCTTCTTCAGTGAGAAGCCGCGGATTTCCTCGATAAATGTAGAAAGGGAACTATATCCGTAATTCCGGACATCGAAATCGGAATACTTCTTCTGCAGACGGCTTCCGATCTCCCCAAGACCGGTTTCCCGTCCCTTGTTGTCATTTTCGGTGATGATCTCGATGATCGCATTTTCAATGGTACTCTGGGGCAGTACATTTTCAGACTTCTTCTTTTTCTTGCCCTTCAGCAGATTCTTGCTGGTCTCCTCATCCGTCTGTTCCAGCAGCAGCTCCAGGTCCGTAAAGACCGAGCATGCAGCACGGAAGGAGCGGGGTGTCTTGTTCTCCCCCATTCCGATCACGTCCATGCCGGATTCTCTGAGACGACTGGCCAGGCGGGTGAAGTCCCCGTCACTGGATACGATGCAGAATCCGTCCACGCTTTCCGTGTACAGGATATCCATCGCATCGATGATCAGCGTGGAGTCCGTGGCATTCTTCCCGACAGTATTCCGAAACTGCTGGATCGGAGTGATGGAATTTTCCATCAGTTCCTTCTTCCATTTTCCTGCCTGGGTCGAGGTCCAGTCTCCGTAGATTCTCTTATAGGTTACGACGCCGTACTTCGTCATCTCATCCAGAATACTTCCGATGTATTTGGAGGAAATGTTGTCCGCATCGATCAATACAGCATATCTTTTATCTTCCAATTTGATTTATCCTCTTCTTTCCATATCCTTGTCCCGGTTTACATGCCGCATGCAGGAAGCCCCCTTCATCAGTCGGAGGCAGCCCGGAAGAGCCTCCATATGGATCCTGCGGACCTCTCCGCCGTACTCTCCGTCTACGTGGAGCACCACCGGCTGTTCCATCTCGATATCGATGGTCCTGCCGTCCTTCAGGGTAAAGCCCTTCAGCTTCTTCTGTTTTCCCTTCACCAGAAACGGAAGCTTGAAAAACGCCAGCCACTTCGGGATATTTGCTGCCACACAGGTGGAGATCTTTCCGTCCTCGGCACTGGCCTCCGGTGCCATAGGCACGCCGCCGCCTTCCCAGCAGGTATTCATTCCCGCCAGATAGATCAGCTTCTCCACACGCAGCACATCTTCAAA
>CADBOW010000251.1 GCA_902796375.1 uncultured Lachnospiraceae bacterium
CGGGATGATCGTATCGATCTTACGATAAGCAGCCGCCATACGTCCGCGGTCCATATAGACATTTACACGGAAACGTCCCTTGTCCCCTACGGAGTATGCGTAGTCGCACTCTCCACGGTCCTTCAGGATGGCCTTCTGCCTTTCGTTCATGGTCGATCCGATGGATTCCGCTGCGTCAGTAGTCGTAAGCGGTGGTACGTTGACATCCACAAGAGCGCCGCTGATACGGAACTTCGGCGGAATGCCGACAGCTATGTGGATATCGGATGCATTCTGGTCAATCGCAAGACTGAGCAGTTCGTCCATGTCTAACATAATCTCATAACCCCCATTCTCTCATATTCTCTATATAATAATTTCATATTATATACATCTTAATACTCATCGCCGGTGGTATAAACGATCTTCTTCATCTCATCCAGCGATGTGATACCGTTGAGCACGTGCTTTGCCGCACCCATCTTCAGTGTGGTCATACCTTCCTTCAGTGCCTGCGCCTCGATCACGTCCGCGGTCGCTCCCTTGGAAATGACTGCCTGCAGGTCATGGGATACGGGCATCATCTCGTATACACCGATACGTCCTGCATATCCGGTCTCATTACAGAGCGGACAGCCTACCGGTTCGTAGATGACCACATCCTCCTCCGGATCCGTGATGCCAAGGATCTCCTTCTCGTTATCCAGCGCAAGTCTCGGTTCCTTACAGGACGTACAGAGACGGCGGACCAGACGCTGGGCGATAACCCCCACAAGTGCATCACCGATGATGTAGGGCTCGATACCCATATCGATAACACGGGTAACCGTGGATGCTGCCGAGTTGGTATGAAGTGTGGATACAACAAGGTGACCGGTGATAGCGGCCTGAACTGCGATCTGCGCTGTCTCACCGTCACGGATCTCTCCGATCATGATAATGTCCGGGTCCTGACGCAGGATGGAACGAAGCGCTGCCGCGAAGGTCATTTCCGCCTTTACATTTACCTGTACCTGATTGATACCATCGATATTTGCCTCCACAGGGTCCTCAACCGTGATGATATTTACATCCTATGTATTCAGCTCGCTGAGAGAGGTGTACAGTGTGGTGGATTTACCGGAACCCGTAGGTCCTGTAACCAGGATGATACCATGCGGGTTACTGAGGATTCCGTCGAAGATCTCGATCTCCTCCTCGCTAAGTCCCAGACCGGACTTCGGCTTGGTCAGACCTTCCTTGGATGTGAGTCGCATAACGATCTTCTCGCCGTATACCGTCGGAAGAACAGATACACGGACATCAAACTCTCTGCGGTCCACCATGATGGTGATACGACCGTCCTGAGGCTTCCGCTTCTCGGCGATGTCCATGCCGCCGACGATCTTGATACGTGCCGAGATGGCTGCTGCCAGGCTGTAATCATATGTCATAACCTGCTTCAGCGCACCGTCGATACGATACCGGACGCGGACATAGGTCTCCATGGGCTCGATATGAATATCGGATGCGCGCTGCCGCACGCCGCCTTCCATGATCTGATTAACGAGAAGAACGATGGGAGAATTCTCGATATCCTCATTCATCATGTCCATCTCGTCATCGGTCAGCTCCCCGGAAGCCTGCTCCATACGGAACTGCTCTGCAGCCTCCATAGCCTGGGCACTTCCGTAATACTTACCGATACAGTCCATGATATCGTCTTCAAAGGCAAGTACCGGTTCTACCTGCAGACCGGACGCGATGGAAACATCATCCACCGCCACCAGATCCATGGGATCCGCCATGGCAAGCTTCAGGATGTTCGGGTTCTCCTCATCCAGGCCAATGGGCATGATCTTGTACTGATTAACCATTTTCTCGGGAATCATTTTCAGAATAGACTCATCGACCTTTACGGAACGAAGCTCCACGAAGTCGATACCCATCTGAGTGGTAAGGACGGTGATCAGAAGCTCCCGGCTGATGAATCCCATGTCCATGATGACATTACCGATCCTGCCGCCTTCTTCTTTCTGCTTCGCCAGCGCTTCCTGCAGCTGGTCCTCGGTAATAGCTCCAGCCTCTACCAGAAGATCACCGATTCGAATTTTCTTTCTTGCACCTTGAATTCGCATTATGTATACCTCTCCACTGTGTAGTTTACAGATAGAATTATTATAGCATAATATAAAATATATGGGAAGAATAAGTGTTATTTCGTCATATTTCTTAAAAACAGACCTCTTGAAGAGGAATTTCAATCAAATGACAGCCTGTTTTTTGTGCAGTTTTCACATATTGAACACATTTTTCTCCCGATTTCAGGCTTCAACGCGTCGCAGGATCATACCGGAAGTTATGTTACCCGTACTCAGCTTCTTCACATAGACACGCAGCTCCTGCAGAGGATGTGGAGCCGACTCCTGCTCCTCTCCTTCCCCGTTCAGGATTCGTTCCACGGCCACCTCCAGATTCGAGCCGTCATAGCACATGATCTGCAGGCGCTCACCCACCGAGAATTTGTTCTTCTGCCGCAGCCGGAAGCTTCCGTCCGGTTCCACCGCTTCGATCATTCCCAGAAATACCGCCTGCTGGCGATAGGTGCTGTCCGAGTATACCTGATCCTCTTCCGCAGGCTTCCCGAAGTAGAAGCCCGTGGTGAAATCCCTGGTGGTGCACATGGCGATCTCGCGCCTGTACTTCTCCAGATTCTTCCGGTACAGCTCCGGCGATGCCATATAGTCATCGATGGCCATACGGTAGGTTCTGGCTGTCACTGCCACATACAGAGCCGTCTTCATCCGCCCTTCTATTTTAAAGGAAGCTATGCCCGCATCCAGCAGCTCGGGGATATGATCGATCATACAGAGATCCTTGGAGTTGAAAATGTATGTCCCCCGATCATCCTCTTCCACCGGCAGGAACTCTCCCGGCCGGCTTTCTTCCATGATGACGTATTTCCAGCGGCAGGGATGGGTACAGGCCCCACGGTTTGCGTCTCTCCCTGTGAAATAGGAAGAAAGAAGGCATCGGCCGGAATAGGATATGCACATGGCCCCATGGATGAAGGCCTCGATCTCCATGCTCTCTCCGACCCTTTCCCGAATCTCACGGATCTCCTTCAGAGACAGCTCCCGCGCAGCAACTACCCGTTCCGCCCCCATGCTCCTCCAGAATTCCCAGGTCATATAATTCGTATTATTTGCCTGTGTGCTGATGTGGATCTTCCTTTCCGGAAGACATTCCTTCGCCAGCATCAGGACTCCCGGATCTGAGATCAGAAACGCATCAAAGGGAATCTCCCGGATCTCCCGAAAGAACTCCCTCAGGCCCTCCAGATCCCCGTTATGCGCAAAGATATTCACCGTAAGATATACCTTCGCCTTTGCGGCATGTGCAAAAGCCACCCCCTCCCTCATTTCTTCAAGAGAGAAATTGTCCGCCTTTGCCCGGAGTCCGAACCGCTGTCCTCCCAGATATACCGCATCCGCGCCGTACCGTATCGCCAGCTTCAGATTCTCCAGATTTCCCGCCGGAAGCAAAAGCTCCGGCTTCCGATATTCCGTCAAAATATGATCCGGATTCATATTCATCACATACTCACTTTCTTTTCAACCAATGTCACCGCCGCACCGTCCCCCACGGGAAGTATACTGGTCACAAGCCCCGGGGTATCCGTCAGCCTTCTCAGATATTCCCGCATCCGGTCATGAATGGTCCGGTCCCGCTTCTCCACCAGAAAATGGGACTCCAGGATCCCACCCTCCTGCAGAACGTTATCCGAAACGATCAGCGCCCCCGGCCGTACCATCGGGAGGATCCGGGTCAGATACTCTCCGTACTGGGCCTTCGCCGCGTCGATAAAAACAAAATCATAGGATGCTTCCTTCTTCTCCTGAAGAAGCTTCGCCGCATCCCCCGCTTCCACTGTTATCCTTTCATTCAGATCCGCTCTTCGGATATTCTCTTCGGCCTCCGCCACCCGCTCCGGATCCAGCTCCATGGAACAGATGTCCGCATGGGGAAGGCATCCGGCCATAAATATGGAAGAGAAGCCCACTGCCGTTCCCACCTCCAGAATATGCTCCGGTCGGTGCATAAGAAGAAGGAGCCTCAGCAGCTCCTTCATATCCGGACGGATCACCGGAATACCACGGGATACTGCATCCCGGTATATCTCTCCAGGCAGTCCTTCCACATCCTTATAATATGACAGAATAAATGAACGGATCCGGTCATAATCCTGCATAATCCACTCCTCACTCCCACCTTCTGATCACTGGGTCTCCTCTGCGTATCCGTCATCGCTGTCTTCGTCATCCGAATCATCGGAACCATCCGAGTCGTCGGAATCATCAGAATCATCGGAATCATCCGAGCCATCTGTTTCTTCCGTGGTTTCGGTGGTGTCCTCCGTGGTCTTAGATTCCGTGGCCACCGTTCCGGTATCTCCGATCTTCGAGGCATCCCTGCCTTCTTCCTCCGATCCGCCCACTGCCACGCCCGTGGTGATCACCTTCAGGATCTCATCGTAGGTCATGGAGGGAGACAGTGCATACTTACCGGGCTTGATATCCCTGCCGTACTCTCCCAGCTTGATCTTCGCCATCATAACATATTTGTTCTTGATCAGTCCCTTGTCATATAACTGCTCGGATACCGATTTCGTTGAAAAATCCGGCTGGATCGTAACCACGGAATAGCTGACATCTCCCGCGCTCTTACAGGAATCACTGAATACCTCATATGAAAATGAATATGCCACCGAGAATCCCCGTACGATCACATATATGATCAGCACATCCATCAGAAGCTCAACCGCATAGAACAATGCGGTCTTGATCCTGCTCTCCGTCTTATATGCTTTTTTCATTCCACCCTTAGCCAAGGTTCACCCTCCGGTCTGTACTAAAAATCTATATGGAAGCCCGCTATGATCTCATCCACCATCCGGCGGATCAGACGGCTCAGCGCGCTTTCCGCACGAAGATACTCATTCACCACGGAATTGTGCAGCAGCTCGTCATTTTCCTCACACATATGATAGATCTCATCATATGGATTGCCTTCCCAATATGTCTGAACATCCGTATAACGCGCCTTAAGTGCCTTCAGCCTTGCGTACATATCCGCATTGGCGGACAGCGCATTCCGGGCGAAGACAAACCGCTTATACTCTTCGGATTCTTTCAGAAGCTGATTGACATGTCTTGTCGCAGCTATGATCTCATCCATCCTACACCTCCGAGATTATAGGCAATATCATGGGACTCCGTTTCGTCCTCTTCCACAGGAATTCTCCCAGTTCATCCCGGATCTTTCCCTTGATCCTGGACCAGTCGGCGGTTCCGCGGGCCAGGCACTCATCCAGTGTTTCCTCAACCACCATCCGACAGTCCTCCAGAAGACTCTCGGACTCTCTTACATACACAAATCCTCTGGAAATGATATCCGGCCCGGCCAGCAGTTGGTTCGAACTATGCTCCAGAGTAAGCGCCACCACGATAAGTCCGTTCTCCGACAGATGCTGACGGTCTCTCAGGACGATATTTCCCACATCTCCGACTCCCAGGCCGTCCACGAGAACGCCCTGCGCCGGTACGGATCCGGTCACATCAAAGGTATCCTGAGATACTGAAAGCACGTCGCCGCATTTGATCAGCTTCACCCGTTCCTTTGGGATTCCCATTTCGATCGCAAGCTCTGCATGCCGTTTCAGATGTCTGTATTCTCCATGCACCGGGATCGCATATCTGGGCTTCGTCAGGGCATAGATCAGCTTCAGCTCCTCCTGGCAGGCATGTCCGGACACATGGGCGTCATGATAGATCACCTTTGCGCCCTTCTGCTCCAGCTCATTGATCACACGATAGACCGCCTTCTCATTTCCGGGGATCGGACTGGAGGAGAAAATAACCACATCCCCCGGCCGGATCTTGATCTTATTATGAATGGAGGCTGCGATCCTGGAAAGCACCGCCATATTTTCTCCCTGGCTTCC
>CADBOW010000252.1 GCA_902796375.1 uncultured Lachnospiraceae bacterium
TCATATTGAATTACGTGGTGAGTAAATGGATCATTTTCAGAAAGAAAAAGACAGGATCGAAGGATTTGTAAGGATCTCCAGATATGCAGGGATGCGGGAGGATCTGGTACAGGCCGGCGGAGGAAATTCGGCGGTGAAGCTGTCGGAGCACCGGATGCTGATCAAGGCCTCCGGCTTTCAGATGGCGGATGTCTCTCCGGAGAATGGATATGCGGTGGTGGACCCCTCCCTCATCCGGGATTTCTTCCGGGGAAGGAAGGACCGGAGCGAGACACCCTCAGAGGAGGACGAACGTAAGCTGCTGACAGAAGCCCTTGTGGAGGGGGGAAGACCTTCTATCGAAACCTTTCTTCATTCGATCTCTGGGACCTATACCCTTCACACCCATCCGGTGGTAGTGAATGCATTTACCTGCAGAGAGAACTGGATGGAGGAGCTGAAGAAGGCATTTCCGGATGCGATGTACGTTCCTTATGCCAAGCCGGGGATCCAATTGGCCATGACATATTATGCAGCGGCAGAGATCTGCATGAACCGGGGATTGGAGATTCCGGATGTGGTATTTCTGCAGAATCACGGTCTTCTGGTATCCGGTGAAACTGCGGATTCGGTGATCGAAAAAACGGAACAGACCCTGGGGCAGCTGGAGGAAATGCTGGGCTGCAGGAACGATGGCTGCCATGGGGTGACGGAATTGTGGAAACTGTTTCCGGAGCGGATCGTATGGCAGGTTACGGATCGGAAGGTGCTGGATGCCTACCGGGAGCTGGGAGGTCTGTGGGATATGACCTTCTGTCCGGACTGTATCGTATTTCTGGGGAAGAAACCGCTGATCCTGCAGGACCGGTCGGATCTTCCGGGATCCCTCCGGGCATATACGGAGGAATACGGGACTCCGGTGGTGGTTGAATATGCCGGCAGACTGTATCTCCTGGCGGACAGTGTAAGGAAAGCCATGGAGATCCAGAGCGTGCTGGGCTTCAGCGCGGAGGTAGCCATGCTGAACCGGGGAATCCCATGTTCTTATCTTTCAGAGGAGCAGCAGAATGCATTGCTGTCCTGGGAGTCGGAGAAGTATCGGAGAAATATGAAATAGCGGACGGAACAGAGACGGAAGGAAGGGTGTAAGATGATATATATCGCGCACAGAATTAATACCGCAGCGGAACTGGAGCAGGTTCCGGAGGATGTGGGAGTGGAGTTGGATCTTCGGGATTCTCTCGATGGAAGTATCTACATTTCCCATGATCCCTTTCGGCCGGGAGAGGATTTCGAGGAATATCTCCGTTCCTATCACCATGGCTGCATGATCCTGAATGTGAAAAGTGAACGGATCGAACACAGGATCCTGGAATTAATGAAGCAGTATCGGATCCGGGAATATTTCTTTCTGGATTCCTCCTTTCCGATGATCTGGCTGCTGAGTCAGCAGGGCTGCAGGGATCTGGCCATCCGTTATTCGGAGTATGAGGGGATGGATACCATCCGGGCCATGGGCGGAAAGGCGGACTGGGTCTGGGTGGATTCCTTCCGTAAGCTTACCCTGGACCGGGAACAGTATCGGGAGCTGAAGCATCTGGGATATCGGCTCTGCCTTGTGTCGCCGGAGCTGCAGGGCCGGGATGAGGATATCGAACGGTATATCGCATATCTGAAGGAGCAGGAGATATCCTTTGATGCGATCTGTACGAAGCTTTATAACATAGAACGATGGAAGAAGGGTCTGCAGTCATAGGGTCTGCAGTGTGTGATAGGATAAAATGAGTGTGCTTACGAAATCGATTGATACCGAAGGGATCCGGCAGACCTGCCAGAAGCTCCGGGAGAAGATCGAACGTCATTCGGACGTGATCTTCTGGACCGTACTGGCTCTGCTGCTGTTCAGTTACTTTCTGGTGAATTTCAGTAACGGAATGCAGAAGGGCGGACGCTGGGATCTGGATCAGCATATTGCCATGGCGGACCGTTTCCTGAACGGAGAAGGCTTTTATTATTCCGAAGCGGAAGCATCGACTCCGTATTTTCCGGGACTGGGATTCCTGGCCGTACCCATCGGATGGATCTTCGGAGGAGCGAGAGAGACCGTGATGCTTGTGATCGCTTCCCTGATCGGCACCGCCTTTATGTTCCTTCTGATCCGGATCGCCGCGGACTTTACGAAACGCCGCTGGTTTTCCATGTTCGTTACGGCCATCATTCTGTTTTCGCATTTTGAGTACTATAAGTATTACATGAACGAATTCAAGGCGGATTCCCTGATCTGCATTTATGCCTTCTTCCTGATCTACTATATCGACCGGATCATGAAGCAGGAGGGAAATGGGAAAAGGTCCTGGTATGTGGCTCTGGTCATATTCTCCTTCCTTATGGATATTACCAAGCAGCAGGCGCTTTATATCGATTTCGCCCTGGGAGTATATATCCTGTTTACCCGCAGGGTGACCATAGGGAAGAAGATTCGGATCCTGGGGGCCATGGTGGGAGGCGGTATCGCCGCATTGGCCGTGATGCTTCCCATCCCGGGCTTTATGCTGCTCACGGTGAAGAATCTGAATCAGATGCCCTGGTTTGACCGGGAGCACATATTTGAAGAGCTGGGAGCGGTATTCGATGAGTACAGTCTGGGATACTATGCCGTGATCCTTCTGGTGGGACTGGTGCTCCTGAAGAAGGTGAAGCTTTCCTCCCGTCATATCATGTGGCTGTTCATTTCCGTATCCTTCTTTGTGGGACAGCTTGCAGGGGGAATGAAGATCGGCGGAAATATAGGAAACTATCAGGCAGGCATCGTATGCTTTGTACCTTTCGTGGTTATGTGTGCATATAAGATCGTGGATTTCTTCATACGTGATTCGAAGCAGATGCTGGTAACCTTTGCCTTCTTCCTGCTGCTTCTGAATAAAACCAGTGATATGCTGGGACGTACAAGGATCGGCGGCTTCAGCGAAAGAAGTGACCGTATCACTCAGGCATCGGACTATCTGTCGAAGTATTATGCGGGAGAGCGGTGCATGTATGATTCAAATGAATACATGATGATCGCGGAAAGTAAGTGTATCCCCGGAATGGACCTGAATACGGTTCCCTATTTCTGTGAGGATCACGCGAAGGATGTGGAAAATGCACTGAAGAATAAAGAGTACCGGGTTCTTGTGATCGATTATAAGACCCTGGAGGATATCGATGATACATCAAGGATCTACTTCAACCGGGAATCCGATCTGTATAGTATTCTTCTGGAAAACTATGAGCTGGAACGGCGGGATGATATGCCGGGCAGCCTGAGGAACCAGGTATATGTGGCCAAATGATTGCGGGTTGCCAAATGATTCCGGAGGACGAAGTGAATTCGGATGACGAAGTGAATTCGGATGATGAAGTGATTCCGGAGGACGACGTGAATTCGGATGACGACGTGATTCCGGAGGACGACGTGAATTCGGATGATGAAGTGATTTCGGATTAAGAGGTCCGGCGCCTGGAAAGAAACAGCCGGCATCCGCATCCCAGGAGGAACAGGAGGAAGAACAGATAGTTCATCCGGTTGATCCCTGCGGGCAGCAGGCAGACCATATAGACCAGAAACTCAATGATGTTGAAGCGGTTCAGAGATTCCTCCTCCTGCAGAAAGGCCAGGAAGGGGATCAGAAAGAAGAGCAGATTATAACCGCCGAGTCCGTCCGAGATCAGGAGAGAAAGAAAAGTGATCAGAAACAGGAGCTGTGATTCCCGGAGCTTCAGGATCGGCTCTCCCTTCCGCTTTGCAAAGAAGAAGATCAGAAGGGCAGCTCCCAGTACTGCGGAAACCGCCAGATGGATCGGGAAGGCAGCTTCGGATGTGCCTGAGGCTGTATCACTGATACCGAATACATACCGGATCCAGGACAGGATGCTTCCGGGTCCTTCAAAGACAAGGGTCGGAAGAACGGTGAGAAGTACCGCGTAGGCGATGCATCTTCCGGCAGCGGCAAACTTCCGGTCCTTCAGCAGGAGCAGTCCGAAGACGCAGGGATAGAGCTTGAAACCGAAGGCGGCGGCCAGAGCTATGAGCGCCAGCTCGGCCTTCAGCCTGTTCTCGTCCTTATAATGCTTTACGAAATAGAAGGTCAGGAGAAAAGCCAGCAGGATCACATTTCCCCGTTCGATGGCCGACATGGTGCCTGCCGAGAAGGTCAGGCAGAAGGTAAGCAGGTAGGAATGGGTACAGGAATGGATCATGACTGCGATGGCGAACAGTGTCAGGATCAGGAACAGGAGAAAGAGCATCAGCGCGGACTGGGTGAGACGAAGATCCTCCCGGGTTCCCACGATCCCCTTTACGGCATCGTGTGTTGCAGGCCATCCGGCCTTCAGAGCGTCCGGAATAAAGAGGGACAGGATATAGAAGAAAAGGTTCGCCAGCGGCGGATACAGAACATGATACTGATCGTAGGGACGGCGTGTGCCCACCTCGATCATGGAATTAAAGAAGTCCATGCCGGTGTCATCCGGATCAAGGAAGAAGAATACCTGGAAGAGATTTCCGTTGGAAATGAGAAGCGCGAAGGCGGCACTGATCAGTGTGATCAGTGAAAGCAGGATATACAGGTTTTTGGTTTCTCTCAGTGTGTTCTTCATTCTGATCCCTCCGGTGGACGATACAAAGGTATTTTAAACATAATCTGTGACTGTGTAAAGAGTCTTACGGGAACTTTTGTTCCGAAGTTTTTCGGGAGGAAGAAAAGCATTTTCTGGAACGGATCGGGCAGTCCGGAGAAACAGGAACGTCTGGCAGATGCCAGAATGTATGAGCATAAGAAGAAGCTGAAGGAAGCTATGATATAACGGTTAGATCAGGAGGTTAGCGCATGAACAGATTGAGAAGAAGGATCCTGTCCGGACTAATGGCAGGAGCTCTGGCATTCAGTACCTTTATACTGCCGGGCAGCGGAACCGGCGTGGACCGGGTGGAGGCGGCCGGAATTCCCGTGCGGGAGAATATATCCTCTACTGCGGCAGAAGGAGAGATCATCATCGGAGTGGAGGGGCTGGATTCCACCTCTGCACAGGAGGAGATCATAGAGGAGATTAATGCTGTCCGGTTGGATGCCTGCACCAGAGGAGATGTTCCGGATCCGAGACAGTCTGCATCGGACCGTGCCCAGAACGGGATCCGGTATCTTCAGGAGAGCGATTACGTGGCGATCAAGCTGGGAGAAAACTGCCAGAAGACCGCAGTCATCCGTGCGGCGGAAGGAGATGTTCTGTTTGACCATACCAGGCCGAATGGTAAAAGGTGCTTTTCTGTGGGAGATTACTTCGGCGTAAACTGCGCCGAGAATCTGGCATATGCCATCGAGTCCGGAGCGCAGATGGGAGGCTGGGTCGATGAAAAGAAGTACTGGATCGATCAGAACAGTGATGAGGTGACCGGTCATTATACCAGCATGATCAACCCGAATTACAGATATGTGGGGATCGCGGCCTTTAATCCGACAAATGATACGGCACCTTATAACTGGGGCTGTACCTGCGGAGAGTTTGCCACATCGGATACGGAGATCCCGAAATCCTCCTATGCACCGGCTCAGTCGGCTACGGTGATCCAGAAGATGCCGGTACTGATCTCATATGTATCGGAAATGAATATCAGCGGGGATTCGGTACTGTCTGTGAATTCCACGGCGAATGCAACGCTGCTGGTGGATGTATACTGCTCCGGTCTGGCGGGAAAGAATACCGTCAGGGACTGCCCGGTGTATGACGGGGTATCCTGGAGCAGCTCGGATGAAAGCATCCTTACCGTGACCTCGGCAGGAAAGGTCAGCGCAAAGAAGACTGGAACCGTGGAGCTTACGGCGACCATCGGCAGCGGGTCCGATGCGAAGAGCATCAGCCGCTCCATGCTGGTCATTCCCTCCGGTGTGACTGTAACGGGTGTGGAGGATCCGGAGATGGTCTATACAGAGTCATATACCACACCGGTGCTCAGCAAAACGGCGAAGGCCACTCTCAGCAACGGAGCCTCCGTAAATGTGGATGTGACATGGAACGACTATGATACATCTGAGCTTTATACCTTCTATACAAGCAATGAATTTGATGTGACGGGAACTGCCCTGGGGTATACGGTTACCCAGAAGGTGCATGTAAATCCCACGGATATAAAGAAGATCACTCCTCAGGAGAAATATGTCAATGAAACCACCGGAAAGACGGATTACAGGGATATCGAGAAGCTTACGGTGGAAAGCGGTGAGAAACCGAAGAATATTTATATCGAGGTTCTGAACAAAAACAATTATTATTTCACACGCGACGTTGCATGGGATACAACCTATTATGTGGTATGGGATCAGGATTCCCTCAACCAGTATAAGAACCGGGAGGGCGGCGATTTCACCATCACCGGTATCTATTCCCAGAAGATCGACGGCGTGACAAAGACATATGATGTGGCTGTGGGTCTGCACGTGAATCCGGCCACCATCACCTCCGTGGAGGTGAAGGATGCAGAGGTAACCACCTCCAGCGGAACGGCACCGGAGTATCCGAAGGCGAAGATCAGCTGGTCCAACGGGGACGTGACAGAGGAAGATATCACCTGGTCGGATACGGAACCTACATCAACGGACCGGAAATATATGGCAAAGGACGGCGGGGACTATACCGTGACAGGAACCTATGGGACGAATACCTGTACGCTGACGGTCCATGTAACGCCGGCGGTTCCATCGAAGGCGACAATCCCTCTGTCGGAGAGGACGAAAACGGTTGCCAGCGGAACACCGGCCACGCTTGTGAAAACTGCAACCGTGACCTGGTCCAACGGTGATACCACCATAGAAACCATTGACTGGGACGAACAGGAGAAGGCGGCGTATTCGAAGCTGGAAGGAAATGTCTATACCGTATATGGTACCGCAGCGGGGAAGCAGGTCAGTGTGAAGGTTACGGTGCTTCCGGCCACCATCGATTCGGTGGAGGAGCCGGAGCAGATCGAAACCGTCCAGAAGGTTGCACCTGTGCTTCCGGAGAAGGTACAGGTAAACTGGTCCAACGGGGATGTGACACAGGAGACCGTAAACTGGGAGAGTGTTCCGGCATCCAGCTATGCGAGTGCAAATACCAGCTTTTCAGTTACAGGTACCGTGCATGATTATTCCAGTGATCAGAAGCTTACGGAGGTTACGGTCCTTGTTCATGTGAACAGGAGAAGCCTGACGGGGATTTCCTGGAAGACCGGAAGCCCGAAGGGCGGCACTTCGTATTACAGCTATAAGAAATCGGATCTCACCGGAACTCTGATGGCGGCTTATGATAACGGAGACAGGGAAGAGGTAGAGCTGACGGAGAATATGTTTACGGTATTCGATCCGGACAGTCAGCAGAGCTCACAGACAGTGACCATCACATATACCGATTCTGGCATCAGCCGTTCACTGAAGGTGAAAATGTATCTGATCCGGCGGAACGGGATCCTTATTCAGACAAAACCGGAGAAGCTGGAGTATATCGAACAGCAGGATCTGGATGTGACGGGGATCGTTGTATATGAGAAGCTGGACAACGGAACACAGCGGGAGATCGCCGAAGCCGAATATGATGATCTGCAGTATTCGGGCTATCAGAAGAATCCCTCCACCTACGGTTCTCAGACCGTGAAGGTGACGCTGGGCGAATACTCGGATACATTTACCGTGTCTGTACGGAAGAAGAAGCTGGCAGGTATGAATATTTCCTATCAGCCCACACAGACCACATTTGTGCAGGGACAGCCATTTAACTATAGCGGTCTTAGAGTAAATGCGGTTTATGATAACGGAGCGGAGACTCCTCTGACCGTTACGAAGGACATGCTCCGGATGAATCTGGAGCTTACGGAAGCGAATATACGGGCAGGAAATTTCGGGGATGAGGCCAATACGGCTTCCCTGGGAACCCACAGGGTTTCCGTCCTGTATTCCGAGAAGTATGATCTGGGAGGCGGACGGTCGGAGACGAATTATGCGGTTTCCTATTATGAGATCGAAGTGATCCAAAAGGAGGTCCAGTCCATTGAGTTTGCAAAAGCACCTGCAAAGACCGAGTACCCGGAGGGAGATGTGACCTTCGACAACTTCAGTGATGCAGTGCTGCTGGTGCATAATAATAATGATTATGATGAGGAAGTGCCCATCACGAAGGCAGTGATCTCCGGCTTTGATATCGATGAGATCGGACCGCAGACAGTAACAGTGGAATATGGCGGAAAGTCCATGACCTTCAATGCGGTGGTCCGTGCCAAGCAGATGATATCAGCCTATGCGGTGGCACCGACACGCATCAGCTATCTGGTGGGAGAGAAGCTTCAGACCGCCGGCGGAAAGGCTGTGATCGGCTATGATAACGGTACCACGGAGCAGGTGGCATTTACCTCCGGCGATGCCCGTCTGGGAATTGCCTTTGAGGACGGTTCTTCATTGACAGATCCTCTGACTGTGGGAAAGAAGAAGCTGATCATTTCCTGGAACGGAACAGCGGTTCTTACGAAGGACGGAAAGGACATCGTGATCGATGTCATCAATAAGAGACTGACGGGACTTGCATGGAAGACCGGAAGTCCCACGAAAAATGTATCCTATTACACGTATAAGAAGGAGGACCTGGCCGGAACCGTAGTGGCATCCTACGATAACGGGGATACGGACGAGGTACTTCTGACTGAGGATATGATCACCGTATTTGATGGGGACTGTACGGACAGCACCCAGACCGTTACCATCGCTTATTCCTATGCGGGGATGACCGTGACCATGGATACGGATATGAAGCTGATAAAACGGAGCGGTATCCGGATCACACAGCTTCCGGATCAGACGGAGTATACCGAGGGCTCGGAGCTGGATCTGACAGGAATGCGTCTGGCATGGGTTCTGGACAATCAGGAGAAGGTGGCCTTCACCGAAGAGGAAATGAAGAAGGTTACATGCTCCGGCTTTGTATCCAGACCGACGAAGGCCTCCGGCTTCGGTACACAGAAGATTACGGTCAAGGTGAAGGGAACGTCCTTTACCACTGCATTTTCGATCCAACTGAATCGGAAAAAGCTCTCCGGGATCCGGCTGATCAGCGGACCCTCTAAAACATCCTATGTGGAGGGACAGCCGCTGGAGACCGACGGACTGGAGGTAAAGGCCGTCTATGATAACGGCGATGAGGCAGTGATCCCTGTTACAGAGGATATGCTTCGGGAAGACCTGGAGGCGGACGATGATTCGGTTGATCCGGGGAAAGCGGCTTCCACGGAAGGCGTGGGAACTCATACCATTTTCGTATTCTATACGGAAGGGGACTTCTGTGGCTGGGTTGATTATAATATAGAGGTGCTGAAGAAGACCGTCCGGTCCATCGAGTTTGTGACAAAGCCCTCGAAGACCACCTATGTGGAGAGTGATCCGAATTTCGATCTTTTCGGAGGTATCACGATCCGGGCCAATTGCAATAACGGGTATTCGGAGGAGGTTCAGGTGACATCCTCCATGATCAGCGGTTTCAATCTGAAGAAGGTGGGACAGCAGACCGTGACCGTTACCTACGGAGGAAAGAAGCTGACCTTCAAGGCGAAGGTACGGGCGAAGAAGATCAGGAAGCTGACGCTGACCGCCCCCACGAAGAAGAAATATACCGCCGGGCAGAAGCTGAATCTGAACGGGGCGAAGATCAATATCACATATGATAACGGAACCGTGAAGAAGATCCCGGTGAAGCTCAGTAACAAAAATATCAAGGTGACCATGACTGGAGGCAGGATCGATCGCAGACTTTCCATCGGTACGAAGACGCTGACGATCCGATACAAGGGGACCGTAGTGAAGACTGCAGCCGGAAAGAAGGTCACCATCAAGGTGACCAAGTCGAAGTATTCCAATGAATGGGTGAAGGGGATCTGGTTTAACAAGGCGGGAAATCAGACCTATCCCTACACATTGAAATGGAAGTCGAATTCCAAGGGGAAATGGGTTCAGGATACCGGTGGCTGGATGCCTAAGAAGAAATGGGTGAAGATCAACCATAAGTGGTACTATTTCAAGTCCAGCGGATACATGGCTGCCGGTGAATGGTTCAAGGGATACTGGTTTAACGCAAACGGTACACAGACCTACAAATACAAGGGCGCATGGAAGAAGTACGGCAAACGCTGGAAATATGAATGCAAAAACGGCTGGTACGCAAAGAGTGCGACCTATAAGATCGACGGAAAGAAATACAGATTTGATTCCAGGGGCTTCCTGGTGGAATAGAAGGCCTGCTTTCAGGGACTTTCCAACGGACTTTCCGTCCGGTCGGTCAGGTGACTTGCATTTTTCGCGGGATTATATTACAATTTAACCGGGTGTGCAATTTCACGTCAGTTATATCAGGGAAGGAACATCATGAGAAGAGAAATGAACCACACACAGGATATGGATTTGATCAGGGAGTCGTCACTGGAGGTTCCGGATATTCTGGAGC
The DNA here is from genome assembly GCA_902796375.1 of uncultured Lachnospiraceae bacterium. Classification (GTDB taxonomy): domain Bacteria; phylum Bacillota; class Clostridia; order Lachnospirales; family Lachnospiraceae; genus Eubacterium_Q. Next base: position 10,474 of record CADBOW010000252.1, read on the forward strand.
AGGTATATGCGGCGCTGTCCGAGAAGGGTTACAATCCGGTGAATCAGATCGTAGGGTATATCATGAGCGGTGATCCTACATATATCACCAGTCATCGAAATGCCAGAAGCCTGATCATGAAGGCGGAGCGAGATGAGATCATAGAGGTCCTGATGGAGAATTATATCGAAACCCGTTTGAAGTAAGACGAATGAGAGAATACCGCTTGCGGTATTCTCTTGTTGTGGTTGAAAGAAGTCGCCGCTTCGGAACCTTCGGACCGGAGGGCGTTGTTACAGAAGGAGAACAGAATGCGGATCATGGGATTGGATTATGGAACGAAGACCGTGGGCGTGGCCATCTCGGATGCGCTGCTGCTGACGGCGCAGCCCTATGAGACCATTACCAGGGAACGTCCGGCCCAGCTTCGGAAGACGGTTCAGAGGCTGGAGGCCATCATCGCAGAAGAAGAGATCGGAGAGATCGTTCTCGGGTTTCCGAAGAATATGAACAATACAGAGGGGGAGAGAGCCTCCGCCACGAAGGAGTTTCAGGAAATGCTGGAACGCCGGACACTGCTTCCGGTACATTTACAGGATGAACGTCTGACGACAGTGGAGGCGGACCGGATCCTGGAGGAGACCGGGGTGGCTCATTCCGCCCGAAAGGAACATATCGACAAAATGGCTGCTGCCATTATTTTGCAGGCATATCTGGATGCACGCGTATAGGAGGCTGCTTTGGCTGAGAGACAGATGCCGGTGAAGATCATTCCGCTGGGAGGACTGGAACAGATCGGAATGAATATCACGGCGATTGAATATAATGATACCATCATCGTTGTTGACTGCGGGTTATCTTTCCCGGACGATGATATGCTGGGGATCGATCTGGTCATACCGGACGTTTCCTATCTGATTGAGAATAAGGACCGGGTGAAGGGGCTTGTGATCACCCATGGTCATGAGGATCATATCGGTTCCATCCCGTATATCGAGAAGCAGCTGAGGATGCCGATCTATGCGACGAAGCTGACTATGGGGCTGATCGAGTACAAGCTGGAAGAGCACGGCATTTTAAATGATGTGGAGCGGAAGGTGGTCAGCTACGGGGACACTGTGAAATTCGGGCCCATCCGGGTGGAGTTTATCCGTACGAACCATTCCATAGCCGATTCGGCTGCACTGGCGATCTTTACCCCGGTGGGAACTATCGTACATACGGGAGATTTCAAGGTGGATTATACTCCGGTCTTCGGAGGCGTGATCGACCTGCAGCGGTTTGCCGAGCTGGGAAAGCAGGGCGTGCTGGCTCTGATGGCGGATTCCACAAATGCCACGAGGGAGGGCTTCACACCTTCGGAACGTACGGTGGGAAAGACCTTTGACCATCTGTTTGACGATAATGCCAATCACCGGCTGATCATAGCTACATTTGCGTCCAATGTGGACCGTGTACAGCAGATCATCAATTCGGCATGTAAATACAAGCGCAAGGTGATCGTGCAGGGACGGAGCATGGAGAACGTGATCTCCATTGCATCCGAACTGGGTTATATCTCAATTCCGGAGAATACCATGATCGAGATCGATGAGGCTAAGAA
>CADBOW010000253.1 GCA_902796375.1 uncultured Lachnospiraceae bacterium
AGTACAGGATGAAAACGAAGCCATGAAACAGATGATGGATATGCTCTCGGATAAGGGAGAGGGTATGCGGTTTGTCACAGGGATCAACTGTTCACCGGAACGGGCAGTAGATGAAATGATGATCACTAAGAATCGCTGGCCGGATCACGGGAACCGGCTTCTCTATCATGGTTATCAGTCTTTTTCACCTGGAGAAGTAACTCCTGAGCAGGCACATCGGATTGGCGTGACACTTGCCCGGGAATTATGGGGAGACCGTTTTGAGGTTGTGGTCGCAACACATCTGGACCGGGAGCATCTTCATAATCACTTTGTGTGTAATGCCATCTCTTTTCTGGATGGGAGGAAGTTTATTTGGGATAAGGAATATCCACGAATGAGGAAGCTTTCTGATGAGCTTTGTCGAAAGGAACGGCTCTCTGTTGTGCAAGGGCAGGAGGATGCAACGATGGGGCTTCATGTCGGTACCGTTTGGGCGGAGAACCAGGGGAAACCGACAATACAGACCGTTGTGAAAGAGGATGTGGATTGCTGCATCAAAACAGCCGATACGCTGGAAGAGTGGATATCCCTCATGCGTGGTAAAGGATATCGGATCGATGATTCAGGGAAGTATCTGAGGATATTCCCTTACGGACATAGCAAGTGTATCCGATTGGATCGGCGTTTTGGAGAAGAATACTCTTTGGATGGGATTGCCCGGCAGATCGCAAGACATGGGCCATCGATGGAACGAAGGGAAAAGACGGAAGAAGAGGCAATCAAGGAGATTTATCGGAACCTGTCGAAGCGGGGAAAGAGGAAATATGTCCGAGCTGGAAAACCGAAGGGAATTCAGTATAGGTATATAGGTTTTCTTTTCCGTATAGGATACCACAAGTCGCCGGCGCAGATTGCCAGAACGCATTATCTCCTTCGCGAAGAGCTGACGAAACTGGACCGCTACATTGAGGAAAGTAAGTTCCTGATCTATGAGGATATCAGCACTTTGGATCAGTTGAAGGATCGAAGAAGTCAGGATCAGACGGAAATCAATATGCTGTATCGCAGCAAGAAGAACCTGGAACGGATGCTTCCTGCCAGTGATGGGTGGGAGAGGATTAAAGCAGAAAACCAGCTCGTCCATATCGAGGATACGATACGAAAGATGCGGAGAAATCTTCGAAGTGAGAAGGCGATTCTGAAGCGTATGGGAGAGATGGATGCAAAGGATAAGAAAGTGAAGCAGGTCCTTTCCGGAAGAATTCTGGGAAGACCTTATGGAAAAAAGCAGGTCATGGAATCAGAGAGGAGCATGCAATATGGATAACGGAGCACAGGCAGCGGAAACAATCACTCGGGTTGTGATCATGGGAAGTACATTTGTCCTTGCACTCAGCGGGAAAGCGGCGCTTAGCATTGCAAGATTTGCCGCAGCGGCCCTGGATGAAAATGCGAAGCAAAGCGGGAAGATCCGGCTTAAGACACTTCTGCAGTCCGGTTCCGAACTGAAGGTATTTACGATTCAGGGAGAAGCAAACTATCAGCGGTTTGCTGAGGAAGCAAAGGATTATGGCATTCTGTATAGCGTTGTAAAGCGGACGGATGAGGATGTTCAGGGGGAGGTTTATGATCTGCTTGTTCGTGCAGAGGATGCAGGGAAGATCAATCGTGTGATCGAGAAATTCCATCTGATCGAGGTGGACGGTGGAGCGGTTCCGATGGATCCGCAGAAGGTTGAAGAAGACCGTGTGATAGATGCCAGAAGCCTTCTTGGGAAGATGCTTGAACGGAGAGATCAGACCGCAAACCCTACAATGGCGTCGGAAGAATCCACATCCGACGCTTCATTAAGGATGCCCAATCAGGCAAACCGCCCGTCAGTGGTTGAGGAACTGAACGGATATGTGCAGGAGGCGGAAGAGCGAAAAGCAGAACAGGGCAGTGGAAGGGTTGCAGGACAATCAGTACCCCACATCTCAAATCAGTCTGCTGAACAGGGCGCGGGGAGAGCCTCCTCAACTGATGAGAACATGATGGCACAGACTATACCCAATATCATGCCAAATCTGATGGGGGATGAACTGGCGGAAGAAGAGAAACGAAAGCGGGGAGAAGCGGCAGAACTGTTGGGTGAAATGCTTTCAAAGGGAAAAGAACGGGAGGCTTGATATGTCAGAGATTTTTGTAAAACAGCTTTTTGATTACCTGAACGGTTGTGTAGATCATCATCTGCAAAATGCGCCCAATTTGAAGGAACTGCTGGGGTTCCTTGCCAAGTTTCAGAGTCCGGTGTCCATACGAAACAAGCTCCTTACCTTTGGGTATAATCCCGGAGCTACCGATATTCACACGAAGGAAGAATGGCTGAAGTTTGGAATATCGGTACTTGACGAAGATGCTGTGATTTACAATCTACAGAAGAATCCGGAGAGTGAGCTTGGTTACGAGGAACGGATCATGTATGACATATCTTCCACGGATGCAACGCCGAAATCCTTTGAGGTATTTCCGGATGCCAGTTTTCTTGCTGAGCGGTTGCTGATATGTTCACCGTGTCCTGTCAAATTTCGGGAGAGTCTGATCGATGGAAACCGGAAGTCAGGTTACGATCCGGAGAAGAGGATTATTGAGGTGACAAGCGGATTTAAGGATGAGGAGCAGGTTTGTTATGGGCTTTTACGAGAGTACGCACACTTCTATTTCCATGAATCTACGATAAAGCGCAATGTAGAGCGGGGAAAGAGTCATACGAAAGGGGATTCGGTCGATATTGGAAGACGTGGGAATGGGGATTCGCGTCAGTGTTTGATCGGATATGACAGGGAAAAGCATTTAGTTGAGGCGCAGGCAGTGTCTTATGCGCTTTGTGTCCGTTATGACATCACACCATCACCACTTGATGTGGTGAGTCCTCCCGAGGGAAAGCCAGAAGATCGCATGGAGATCCTGAAAGGCTTGGATTCAGTTATCGAAATGAT
>CADBOW010000254.1 GCA_902796375.1 uncultured Lachnospiraceae bacterium
GCATTCATACTTCCGGAATGATAGCCCCTCATATCCAATGTAACAAACAGAAATCCGATCTCACGGAATCTCTTGTATACAGCCTCCCGTACTGTCTCCCCGGCAAGCCGGGGTATGTCTTCCGCAGGAACCTCGATCCGCGCGATCTTCCCGTGCATACGGACACGCTCCTCATAAAAGCCCAGTTCCATCAGGAACTGTTCCGCCTGATCGATCATATGAAGCTTCTCCTTCGTGATTTCCTCCCCGTACACAAATCTGGATGCCAGACAGGCATAGGCCGGTTTATTCCAGGTCGGCAGTCCCAAAGCCTTTGAGAGCCTGCGGATCTCCGATTTATCCAGCCCTGCTTCTCTCAGCGGGCTCTTCACGGAAAGCTCCTCCACCGCCCTGAGTCCCGGTCGGTAGTCTCCCAGATCATCCATATTCGACCCCTCTGCCAGATATGAGATTCCATATTTCTCTGCCACCTGCCGGATTCCGGAGAAGATCCTCCGCTTACAGAAGTAGCATCTGTCCGGACCGTTGTTCCGGTATTCCTCATCCGCCATGGGATCCACAGGAAGGATCACCTGCCGGATCCCGTATTTTTCACAGAAAGCCTTCGCCTCCTTCAGCTCGCGCTCCGGTATGGACGCGTCCGCTCCGGTCACGGCCAGCACCCGGTCTCCCAGCACCTCATGCGCGGTATACAGCAGGAAGGAGGAGTCAACCCCGCCTGAATATCCCACTGCAAGCGAACCCAGCTCCGTCAGATATGCTTCCAGCTGGTCCAGTTTCCTTCTCAATCCCTCCTCCAGGGCTTCCTCTGTTCTGATCATAACAACTCCTTTAAAACCTGTGTGGCTGCTCAATCTTACTATCAATCTTACTATAACATAACAGTCCGGAAAACAGAACAGGGATCCCGGTCGTTTTGCGTAAAAAACATGCCGACCGGATTCCGGTCGGCATGAAAATGTGTTCCTGTTCAATTTTATCTCTCTATCCGAGGATCGGAGATAATACCTTTCTGTTTTTGGGATTAAATGCATCTCCCAACGCAGTCACCTTATCTGCTATGCACAGGATAACCGCCTCCTTCGATGTGGGCATGGACAGCGAAAGCGGCCACATATGGCTCCTGATGGCCTTTTCGCTCTTCGGATCGATATCTGCCCAGAGCTTCCGTGCCGTTATAGCCGAATTCTTCGGATGCATGCGCCCGCACTCAAAATTGTTCTTGTATCTTTCGTCTCGCCCGAGCATTCCCAGATCATGCAGCAGGGAAATGCGGACCACCTTCCGTTCATCAATATGGATGCCGGTTTTGCTGATCACGTTGCACATTGTAAGACCTGCTCTTGCTGTCAGAATGGAGTGATCACCGACCGAGGAGCGATGATGATGTGTCTGTCCTAAAGCTACTTCAAACTCATCCGAATGAAGAATATCATTTCCATACCTCTTGATCAGAACATCATTTCTCTGGTTACGCCGCTCTTTACGCTTCAATATCGAATCTCCTTTCAAATGAAAAGGCCTGAAACTCCTGTGGCTTGCTGTTCATATCATAGTATATCGATCTATGATTTTCAACTTGTATTTTATTTAGTACAATCCTACCTCTTCAGGCTGTCCAGATATTCCAGGGTGAGTTTCCTCCTGCGGAGCAGGAACAGGATGCCCGCCAGCAGTACAGCTCCGATGGTGAGAAGCGTTCCGAAGGATACCCAGACTCCCGTGGGCAGCAGTCCGCTCAGTGTGTTGGTCACCGCCAGGGTGGTGTCATCCGAAACCGTAAAGGTCTTCTCCGACAACTCCTCTGCCTGACCTTCGCCCAGCTTAAAGGTCGTATCATATCCTTCATTATCCTCCCGGATCGTTACCTCGGCATCCGCCGGAAGCGTAATATCAACAGTGTCACCGTGTTTCAGTGTAAATGTTCCGCCCGAGGTAAGAGCTTCATCCTGAGCCACGCCATTCTTCGTCCAGAAATACCCTGTAGTTCCATCATCATCCTTCACGCTGAAGCTGAAGGTAAAGTCCTTGGCCCTGTTACCCATATTTCCCGTCACGGTCTTGGATACGGAAAGCGTCACTCCTGACGACGGTGCCTTTTTATTGGGAATATTCAACAGATACTTATATACTCCGCCGGACTCCTGCTTATCCAATGTCACACTGGAGCCCTCAGGACTGCTGACCAGCTCAAGGCCGCCGAGATCCGAGATCCGGAATACCACGTCTCCCTCCAGACCCACGTAGCCGGCCGGAGGCGTCTTCTCCGTCAGGTAATAGGTATTCGGTGCCAGTTCATGATCTATGCCGGTGATACGGCCGTCGTCACCGGTCACCATATTTTCATATCCGGCCATGGGGGAATAATCCTTTATTACACCGCCCAGGCCCTTCACGCCCCTGTACATCGCGAAGTATGCCTTCTTCAGGCCGCCGGTTCCGTTGGAGGCGCCGTCAAACTTGTATACCTCGATGGAATAGGGCAGATTGTATATATCGATATATCCGATCAGCTTATCACCGGATGCCTGATCCGCATTATATCCTCTCTGCCACCGATCCTCATTTTCCGTTGTAACCGACAGATTTCCATCATCGTCCACTCGGAAGGTGACCGGTTTTTCAAGACCGATATAACCGGAGGGTGAAACCGCCTCCGTAAGGACATAATCCGTATTCCGGTCAAACTCATACAGGATCGTAACCCTTCCGTCGGAGGAGGACAGGAACGTCCCCACATTCTCGTAGGAATTCCCCACCTTCTTCTTCAGGGTGAATTTACCGTCTGCCAGAGGATCATTTGTAGTCATATCATACAGCGTGATGGCCACGCCTCCCTGGCGGGTATTCTTAATAGAATCCACCCGGTAATTATAGTATTCCAAGTCATCGATACTCTGTCCCGGCGTACCCTTTTCATAGTCCACCACATAGGTGAATTCCTTCGGTGTATCCGTATTCTTCGGCGTAGCCGATATCTCAGTGGTCAGACCGTTCCCGATCCTCTGGATGGAGCTGTAGGATGTAACCACCCCATCCTCATCCACCACCGGATCCGTAACCTTCACCTCATAGATGGAATAATCCTCCAGCTTCGTTCCGGGCAGCAGACTCGGCATAAAGAACCTCACATAGGAAGCATCGCTCTTCAGCTCCCGGACA
>CADBOW010000255.1 GCA_902796375.1 uncultured Lachnospiraceae bacterium
GATCCCATCGATGCAGGCAGCTTCAGCCGCATTATTTCCGGGCACCACAAGCCTCCGGTATCCCTGTCCGGCAGCAAAATGCGCCACCGCAAGAACACCGGGTATCTCCCGGACACTTCCGTCCAGTCCCAGCTCACCCAGAAACAGATATTCATTTAATCCTTCCGGGGAAAGAATCTCCATGGAACAGAGCAATGCGACGGCAATGGCCAGATCATAGCCTGCGCCGTCCTTTCTTACATCTGCCGGAGAAAGACTTACGGTGATCCGCCGGGGCGGAAGTCCGTAACCCGAGTTCCTGAGTGCCGTACGCACCCTGTCACCTGCCTCGCGAACGGAGGAGGATAGATACCCTACCATGGATAAGGACGGAAGTCCCTGGCTGATGTCGGCTTCAACCTTCACCAGCAGTCCGTCGATCCCAAGAGGGCTTCCACTGTAGATACAACTGTACATAGACTCTCCTTTCGCCTCTTCGGGAGTCTGTATGCCACAGTTTTGTATATCAGAATCGAAATCATCGGCACGCCGCACATGAAGCGTGGGTGCCGCGTTATCATAGCGACATCATAGCACCATCATTGAATCCGCATCTTCACGTTCCTGCCGTCGCTGCAGGACCTTCTTCTCGATCAGACGGAAGATCAGATAAGCAGCCACCGCCGATATGGTGGCAAAGATTGCGGCGCAGATCACATCGGTGGGATAATGAGCACCCACATAGATCCGGGAAATACCCATTAATACGCCAAAGCAGAGTAGCAGGATTCCGGGAAGCTTCTTCTTCGCCGAAAGAAGGATTCCTGTCCCCACTGAAAATACGCAGGCCGTATGACCTGAAGGGAAGGATGCATCCGATTCCGGATCCACGATCCGCGTCAGACCTTCGATCATTTCATACGGACGGATCCGTCCCACCAGATTTTTGATCACCAGATTATTAACACAGAAGCTGAGGACCAGTGCTGCAGAGGCACAGATTCCGATCCTTCTGGTCTTCTTCGGTATCATAAGGCCGATACAGAGCAGGATCCATACCACTCCCTTTAACCCGCCAACCATACTGATTCCCTTCATGATGGGATCAAGCCAATCTGCACGAATATGATCCTGAAAATAAAGCAGGACGCTTGTGTCCCACTGAATGATAGCATCAAGCATGTTTTCTTCCGCCCTTCTTTCTTACCGAATATCCGAACTTGCCCAGCTTCTCACCCAACCGGAAATACTCCCCGTGGGAATAGGCCATCAAATCTGTATCATTCAGATGAAACTTACCGGTTTCATCCATATATTCATTATTCACCGATACGGAGACCACCCTGGCCAGAAAAAGGTCATGTGTCCCCAACGGCTTCACCTCTGTCACCTTGCAGGCAAGGATCAGCGGACTCTCCTGAATCCCGGGTGCCGAGATTCCCTCCAGAGAAACGGGTGTCAGCTTCATTTCCCGAAACTTGTCCACATCACGTCCTGACTTCACTCCGCAGAAATCCGCAGCATAGGTAAGATCCTTCGTCACAAGATTGATTGCAAATTCTCCTGTCTCCCGAATGATCGGATAGGAGTAACGTTCCGGCCGGACGGAGATCGAAACCATAACCGGATCCGAGCAGACGGTTCCCGCCCAGGCAATCGTGAGAATATTCGGTTTCTCTCCCGGGCGCTGACAGCTGACCATCACTGCCGGTACAGGGTACAGCATATTTCCCGGTTTCCATGTCTGACGGGACATCTCTCTCTCCTTGTCGAAGTCAGATGCCACGCCGCAGCCGGCGGGCATATTCTGGCTTATTTCGTTCCTCCACTCCAAATGGGATGATTATCTGACCCTTGCGGCAACAAAGTCATAAAATCCGATCAATAGGTGAAATACACCAGATCCTCTGCAGCGGGGCTGGTTTTGGCCACATTGTCGGCATAGATCACGGGGCCTTCCCCCTGGAATTCCGGATAGAATTCCTTTTTGATCTCACCCTCGACCATAACCCATTCCCGGTCCTTCAGAGTCTTCGCTCCGCCGTAATAGGTCTTGAAGCCCACAAAGGCGATATCTGCCGCACAGCATGTCATGGCAAAACGACCCGGTACAAAGGTCTGATCGCTGTAATTGCTGGGGCGGTGAACCTGAGCCTTAAAATGCACCTTTTTCCCCACATACTTGTCGGGATTGTCCGCCGCATCCGCATAGAACAGTCCGAAATCCTCTTCGGAAAGCTCGATCCGCGGTCCGGAGGTATCGAAGGGAAGCTCGATATCCCCGTCCATACCATTGTCCGTTTCCCCGTTCTTACCTTCGAAGATGATCTGTGCTCTTCGATTTACCGCACGGATACTGCGACGGTATTCCGCCTTCTTTGTGGTCTCGTCACAGCGGTTGAAGATGATCATGTCCGCATTTCTCAGCTGGTCCATCATCACCTTCTTCATATTATTGACATATACATCAAATGTGGTGGCATCCACGAAGGAAATGATCTGAACCACAGTCCAGCCCTTGGGAACGCGGATCTGGAATATCCTGTCCAGCTCCCACATGCCGTTGTATTCGATCATCACATTTTCCGGCTGATAGGTCCTGGCCAGATCCAGCAGATGATCCGTCGTCAGATTCTCCTCGGTTATAAACTCCGGGAAAATGTTCTTACGCTTCAGTGCCTCGATATCATATTCTTCCTCTCCATCCTCACAGATGAGAAGAAGTGTTTTCTGTCCCTCGGTAAAGTCCTGTTTGATCAGGGTATCCTTTGCAAACTGCGTTTTCCCGCTGCCCAGGAATCCCATAAAGACATATACCGGTATTTCCTTAACTTCTTCCTTCTTCATAACAAACCTCTGATCCAACCTGTCCTGGAATACTAAATTCCAAATAATTCAGCGATCTTATCTTCCTTCAGCTGGCTTCCGATCACGCACAGCTTCCCTGTATAGTCTGCGGAACCGTCGCGGATCTCGAACTCGCCGGGTACCAGATCAAACTCCATCCATTTCTGATCCTTATCCGGAACGATTCCCTTCGCCCGAAGGATGATGCCGTACGGATTGTCCTCTTCCACTGCCAGCTGCTCCAGGATCTTCGTAAGTGCATCCCTGTCATACCGCGCAGCGGTCTCTCTGCCCCAGCTGGTAAATACTTCATCCGCGTCATGTCCATGATGATGGTGATGATGTCCACAGCTGCAGACGCCGTTTTCGTCATAATGATGCTCATGATGTTCATGTTCTTCATCATGATCATGGTCATGGTGGTGATGATGCTCATGCTCCTCATCGTGATCATGGTCATGGTGATGGTGGTGCTCCTCATCATCCACCGCCGGATCATATTTGAAATTCATCATGATATCTTCCACATTTGTGGAATGCTCCATAGCCTCCAGGATCTGAACGCCGGAAATGTCATCCCAGGCAGTGGTGATCACCCGGGCATCCGCATTATGCTCTCTGATCCGGTCCGCTGCATCCAGCAGCTTCTCTTCCGGAACGCTTTGCGTCCTGCTGAGCACAACGGTTCCGGCCGCTTCGATCTGATTCAGGAAGAACTCACCAAAGTTCTTCATATATACCTTTGCCTTGGTCACATCCACAACGGTTGTTGCCGTATTCAGCTGAAGATCAACTGTTTCGGCAGCCTTCTGGATGGCCTTGATCACATCCGAAAGCTTTCCGACTCCTGAGGGTTCGATGATGATCCGATCCGGATGATACTGATCCACAACCTTCTGCAGTGCCTCTCCGAAATCTCCCACCAGGGAGCAGCAGATGCATCCGGAATTCAACTCATTCACCTGAATCCCAGCATCCTTCATAAAATCACCGTCCACACCGATCTCGCCAAACTCATTCTCGATCAGAACCAGCTGCTCGCCGGCGAACGCCTCCCTGATCAGCTTCTTGATCAGTGTTGTCTTTCCGGCTCCGAGAAATCCGGAAATGATGTCTACCTTAGCCACGTTAATGCCTCCATTCTTTCTGTCATTCCGGGGAATACAGGTCTCCGGGCATATAAACCCGGAGTCCCCCTATGACATGCTTATTTTTTTGTATCTGTCTCTTTCACTTCTGTCTTCCCGCTTTTCGCCTTCGTTCCTGTCGCCTTTGTCGCTGCGGTCTTTGCTTCTGCCGCTTTGGTTCCGGCTGCCTTTCGTGCAACCGTCTTCTTGAATACGGAAATGGACAGTCCGGGCACGGTGATGGAGATATAATTCTTTCTTCCATCCACCTTTCCGGCCTTGGAATCCTTCGCCGTTCTGTTGTTCATGCCTTCACCGCCGAACTTGGACGCATCACTGGAGAATATCTCCTTCCAGCGTCCCTCGGAGGGAACCGCAAGCTTGTAATTCTTATATACGATGGGGGTGAAGTTGCAGATCACCAGAAGGGTGTCCTTCTCCGAATCCCCATGTCGCTCAAAGGACAGAAGCGAATGATTTGCATCCGATTCCTGGATCCATGCGAAGCCTGCAGGATCACTGTCCAGCTGATAGAGCGCCGGTTCCTCCTGATACAGCTTGTTCAGTGCCTTCATATAGGTCTGAACATAGGTATGGGCGTCAAATTCAAAAAGCGACCAGTCCAGTTCATCCGACTCATTGAATTCCTTAAACTGAGCAAACTCCTGTCCCATAAAGAGCAGCTTCTTGCCCGGGTGTGTCATCATAAATCCGAAGGCCGTTCTGAGATTGGAGAATTTGTCCTCATATCCTCCCGGCATCTTCTCGATCAGGGATCCCTTCTCGTGAACCACCTCATCATGGGAAAGCACCAGAATGAAGTTCTCACTGTATGCATAGACCATGCTGAAGGTAAGATCATTATGATGATACTTCCGATACAGAGGATCCAGCTTCATGTAACGAAGGAAATCGTTCATCCAGCCCATATTCCACTTATAATCAAACCCCATGCCGCCGTCTGCAACGGTGTGTGTCATCATGGGCCATGCGGTGGACTCCTCGGCGATCATCATAACCCCCGGGAAATACTCCCGCATTTTCTCATTCAGCTCCTTGATGAAGGCGATGGCTTCCAGATTCTCATTTCCGCCATACTGATTCGGTCTCCACTCTCCGGGGCCGCGGCCGTAATCCAGATAAAGCATGGACGCCACCGCATCCATCCGGATCCCGTCCACATGATACTTATCCGCCCAGTAAAGCGCGTTGGAAACCAGGAAATTCCGAACCTCATTCTTACCGTAATCAAAAATATAGGTGCCCCAATGGGGATGCTCCGCTCTCTGGGGATCCGTGCTTTCATACAGGGGCGTACCGTCAAAGCGTCCCAGTCCGTGGGGATCCTTGGGGAAATGTGCCGGTACCCAGTCGATAATGACACCGATGCCCTGTGCATGCATATAATCCACAAAGCCCATAAAATCAGCCGGCGATCCGTATCTGGATGTAGGAGCATAGTATCCTGTCACCTGATAACCCCAGGAGGGATCGTAGGGATGCTCCATGATGGGCATGAGCTCCACGTAGTTGTAGCCCATTTCCTTCATGTACTCTGAAAGCTGAAGCGCGATCTCCTTATAACCGAAGAATTCCCTTCCGTCCTTCGGGCGTTTCCAGGAGCCCATATGAACCTCGTAAATGTTCATCGGCTTTTTGTCAGCCGCCTTCTTGTCACGCTCACTCATCCATTTCTTATCCTGCCAGGTGTAATGCAGCTCCGTAACACGGGATGCATTTGCAGGACGGATCTCGGATGTGAAGGCATAGGGATCACTCTTCATAAAGACCTGTCCGGTCTTGGAACGGATCTCATATTTATAGATCTCATCCAGGAAATCTCCCGGAATGAACAGCTCAAAGATGCCGGAATAATCCAGCTTCCGCATGGGAAAACGGCGTCCGTCCCAATTATTGAAATTCCCGACTACGGAAACCCGCTCCGCGTTCGGTGCCCAGACGGCAAAAAGTGTTCCCTGTATTCCGTCCACAGTCATGGGGTGCGCACCCATTTTCTCATAGATCTGATAATGCTGACCCTCATTGAAAAGGCTGATATCAATGGGATCGATCACCGGCTCGAAGATGTAGGGATCCACATAGGTCTCCTCATGTCCGTCCTCGAACTTCGCCTTCACCTCATAGGGAAAGCTCTTCGTATCCTTCAGCATAACGGAGAAGAAACCCTTCACCCGTTCCGATACCAGCGTATAATATTTCTTTGTCTCAAGGTTCTTAACCTTTACAATCTTTGCATCCGGCAGATAAACGTTGATGTAAACGTCATCGATGCACTCGTGCATACCAAGGATATGGTGAGGATTCTCATGACGCGCATGAACCAGAGCGTCAACCTCCATCCAGTTGATTGCAAATACTGCCTTTCTTCCTGCCATATCTTTACCAATCCTTCCCAAATCTACCCAATACCTATGTCAGCTTGTGTATAAAAATGCCACTTCGCAGCTTCGGTTCAAACCACGTAGACTTCGGCGGCATAAGCAAGCCCGCATCCGCAACGGAGAAAAGCTCGCTGATGGATGTGGGATACATGGAAAATGCGACTACTGCATCATCGCTCACCCTGCGCTCCAGCTCCTTCAGTCCCCGGATCCCTCCGACGAAATCGATACGGTCACTTGTTCTGGGATCCCCGATCCCGAAAAACGGTTCCAATACATGCTTCTGCAGCAGAGACACATCCAGTCCCTCCACCGGATCATCATTCCGAAGTTCAGGATCAAAAGAAAATGTATACCACTGATCCTTCACATAGACACCGACGGTCCCCTTCTCTTCCGGCTGTACTGCTGCTTCCGACTTGGAAAGTGTTCCGAGCCCGGACAGCAGGTTTATAAACTCCTCTGGGGACTTCTGATTCCAGTCCTTTACCACACGATTATAGGGCAGAATGGCCAGCTCACTGTCCGGGAACAGTACGGAAAGGAAGAAATTAAACTCCTCATTTCCGCTGTAATCCGGATGCTCCTTCCTGCGCTTCAGCCCCACCTTTACAGCGGATGCCGCTCTGTGATGTCCGTCGGCTATGTAGATCTGATCCAGAGAAGCAAATTCCTTCTGCAGAGCCAGAACATCATCCTCATCATCGATGATCCATACCCGGTGTGTCACCCCGTCCTCTGCCGTAAAATCATAGACAGGCTCTTCCTCCTGCTGAATGCAGCGGATGATCACGGAGATCTCCTCCTGCTCACGATAGGCCAGGAAGATCGGTCCGGTCTGGGCATCACAGGTGTCGATATGACGGATCCTGTCCTGCTCCTTCTCTTCTCTGGTATTCTCATGCTTCTTAATCACTTCATTTACGTAATCATCTATGGATGCACATGCAACCAGCCCTGTCTGGCTCCGCCCGTCCATCACCAGCTCATAGATATAATATGCAGGCGCCTCCTCTTTCACGTAGGTTCCGTCCTGTAATGCCTCATTCAGCATATCCTTCGCTGTATTATATGCCGCATCACTGTACATATCAAAATCATCCGGATGAACAGTCTCCGGGCGATCGATCCGAAGGAAGGATTTCGGGTTCGCCTGAACCACCTGCTTTGCCTCCTTGCGGTTATAAACGTCATAGGGAAGTGCAGCTACCTCTGAAACCACATCCCGGTTCGGTCGATAAGCTGCAAATGGACGTATTACTGCCATAGATGTACCTCTTTCCTGATATTCTCTCCATGTTTTCCGGATTCTCCGGTGTAACGAAGTCGTATCTGCCGGTCCGGTCGATCCGGCATTTAACATTTCGCGTCTACACTTGGCCGATCCGGCACAAAACCCACGCCACTGAGGTGCAGTGCCCACACCCGTGCTGCAGTGTCCGCCTGCCGGTCATATCGCGCAAAACACGGATTAAGGCCGGGTAAAAAACCCGGCCTCCTCGTCGTTACTCTCCGCGAATATACTTCACTGCGTCGTCCAGCGACTTCTTGAAGTCCTCTTCTGATGAATTATTAAACACGAACAGCTCCGGAATGTTGCCGGGCTTCGTGAAGTTCTGGGTTGCGATGTACTCATCCCAATGCTCCAGCTTCCATACATCCCGATCCGAGTTTCTGCTGATCATGCGCTGATGTGCAACCTCTATATCCGTATGCACCCAAATCACGCAAAGCTCAGCATTCTTCTCTGCCAGTTTATGACGCAGGCGATCCAGATAATCATCATCCCGGATCTCATCCGTAAACGGTGCATTGATCAGAACCGTATCATTATACTCCAGAGCATCAAAGGCCAGATCCAGCGTCGCATAATACTCATAGTCCCGGATCTCCTTCTGGAAAAAGTCCGAAGACCGATTGTACTCCTGATTTGCCACCTTGAATATCTGTTTCGAAAGTACGATCAGTGTGTCCTTATCCAGATACACACAGTTAGTAAGTGCCTTTGCGAGCTTCTTTGAAATAAATGTCTTTCCACACGCCGGTGGAGAAGTAACTAGGATCAGTTTTTTCTTCTTCATTGCAGATCGATATACC
>CADBOW010000256.1 GCA_902796375.1 uncultured Lachnospiraceae bacterium
CAGATCCTCCGGGAGGCCGCCGGCATTGTGGTGTGCCTTGATGCCTGCTTCACTCTCCAGGATGTCCGGCCAGATGGTTCCCTGTGCAAGGAACTCGATGCCGTCCAGCTTCCGTGCTTCTTCTGCAAATACTTCTATGAATTCGCCGCCGATGATCATTCGCTTCTGCTCCGGATCCGTAACTCCGGCCAGCTTGTCCAGGAAGCGGTCCACCGCATCCACGTAGATCAGATTTGCATTCATTTCCTCCTTGAATACCTGGATCACCTGCTCCGGTTCTCCCTTCCGCAGTAATCCGTGGTTTACATGTACACAGACCAGATTCTGCCCGATGGCCTTGATCAGCAGCGCTGCTACTACGGAGGAGTCCACACCTCCGGACAGTGCCAGAAGTACCTTCTTATCTCCTACCTGTTCCTTGATCGCCGTGATCTGCTCGTCTATAAATGCCTTTGCGAGCTCCGGTGTCGTGATCCGGGCCATATCGTCCGGTCGTCTGATTAATTCCGCCATTTTTCCTTCCTCCTGTTTTTGATAACCCCCCGGGGTATAGATTCATTATGCCATAAACCGCGAATTATTCAAGACATGAATCTCCTTTTCTATTATACCGAATTGTGATATACTATGACGCGAAAAGCCGGAATCTACGGCATTTCCAACAAAAAACCATCTACAGAAAGGACTCTGACATGTCTAATTCAATCGATGCAAGATCTATCAACGCCATCCGCATTTTATCCGCAGATGCAATTCAAAAGGCAAATTCCGGTCACCCCGGCCTTCCTTTGGGTGCTGCCCCGGCTGCGTATACCCTGTGGTCCAAAGTAATGAACCACAACCCGAAGGATCCGAACTGGGCGAATCGCGATCGTTTTATCCTGTCAGGCGGACATGGCTCCATGCTGCTGTATTCATTACTTCATCTGTTCGGGTACGGACTTACAAAGGACGACCTGGCGAATTTCCGCCAGCTGGGATCCCTGACTCCGGGACATCCGGAATACCGTCATACCGTAGGTGTGGAAGCAACCACCGGTCCGCTGGGTGCCGGCATGGCTATGGCTGTCGGCATGGCCATGGCTGAGAAGCACCTTGCATCCGTATTTAACAAAGAGAATTATCCCGTTGTGGATCATTATACCTATGTTCTGGGCGGTGACGGCTGCATGATGGAGGGCATCTCCTATGAGGCCTTCTCTCTGGCCGGAACCCTGGGGCTGTCCAAGCTGATCGTGCTTTACGATTCCAACGACATTTCCATCGAGGGCGGCACAAATATCGCATTCCGCGAGTCCGTGCAGAAGCGCTTCGAGGCCTTCGGCTTCCAGACACTTCGTGTTGAGGACGGAAATGATACCGCAGCCATTCTCGCAGCCATCGAAGAGGCAAAGGCAGATACCACCCGTCCTTCCATGATCGAGATCAAGACGAAGATCGGTGCAGGCTGCCCCGCCAAGGAGGGCAAGGCCTCCGCACACGGCGAGCCTCTCGGCGTTGAAAATGTGGCAGCGCTCCGTGAGAACCTGGGCTGGGAGGATTCCACTCCCTTTGCTGTTCCCCAGGATATTTATGATCATTTTGCCGCCATTGCAGATGAGAAGCAGAAAAATGAGGATGCATGGAACAGGCTTTTCGCCGACTACAGAACCGCATTTCCGGATATGGCTGAGCTTTGGGATACGTACCACGATGAGGACAGTGCCGCAGCTCTGCTGGAGGATGAAAACTTCTGGAAGCTTTCCGATGCTGCCGACTCTACCCGTAACATTTCCGGGAAGGCCATCAACTATGCAAAGACCAAGCTTCCCAACCTCTTCGGCGGCGCTGCTGACCTGGCGCCTTCCACAAAGACCTACATGAAGGATCTGGGGGATTTCTCAAAGGAGACTCCCGAAGGAAGCAATCTCCATTTCGGAGTTCGCGAACTGGCCATGGCTGCCATCGGAAACGGCATCCGGCTCCACGGCGGTCTTCGCCCCTTCGTTTCCACCTTCTTTGTATTCAGTGATTACGTAAAGCCCATGGCCCGGCTTTCTGCTCTGATGCAGGTTCCGCTGACCTATGTTCTGACACACGACAGTATCGGTGTGGGCGAGGACGGACCGACCCATGAGCCCATCGAGCAGTTGGCAATGCTCCGGGCACTTCCGAATTTCTATGCATTCCGCCCTGCGGATGCTACGGAAACAGCCGCTGCCTGGTATTTCGCTTTGAACAGCAAGACCATTCCCACCGCACTGGTTCTGACCAGACAGAATCTTCCGCAGCTGGCCGGTTCCTCCAAGGATGCTCTGAAGGGTGCCTATATTCTGGAGGACAGCACAAAGGATACTCCGGATGCCATCATCATCGCCACCGGCTCCGAAGTTCAACTGGCTGTTGAGGCTCGGGAGAAGCTCCTGATCGACGGCATCGATGTCCGTGTAGTCAGCATGCCCTGTATGGATCTCTTCCGGGATCAGCCGGCTGAGTATCAGGAGCAGATCCTTCCTTCTGCCGTAACTGCCCGGGTATCCGTTGAAGCCTTAACAACCTTCGGTTGGGAACGCTATGTGGGACTGAACGGAAAAGCCGTCGGCATGACCGGCTTCGGTGCATCAGGTCCTGCAAATGAGCTTTTCCGTCATTTCGGGATCACAACCGATGCGGTGATCGCCGCCGTGAAAGAGCAGCTGTAAGTCGCAGCCGCGTGTGCAATTCCGAAAACTACAAGTGCCGGGAAGAACAAGGTCACTAAAACCTGTTCTTCCCGGCACTTTTCTGACTGATATTCAAACCTGAACCTGGGTCATAACTCTTCCAGCTGGATCAGTGCATCCTCCAGAATCTTTATTCCATGCTCTTCGAAATATTCCTTTGAGGCATAGGAGGTGCGGCACCGACTTCCAAACTCATTCATGAAGGTGCAGATCGCGGCGAATTCCGTCACGGAATTCCGCTCCCTTCCCAGATAGAGATAGTATCTCTGATTTGCCGGATTCTTATATAACACATTTTCGCTGTCGTAATGAGCTCCCACCAGCTTGGACGCCTGGATCACGCTCTGGAGATCCCGGAATTCATACAGCGCAAAGGCATCCGGCACTCCGCTGGGCGCAGGCTTGGGTTCCGGCTTATCTACCGGATTCTTCGGTCCCTTCAAAACGGACTGGGCACCCACCTTATCCGCCAGACCGGATACGATATTATCGATCATGCTCATGATATCCTGGGGATTGATCTGAGAAGACTTGGGAATATTGATCTCCGCACGGATCTCCGGACCCTGTTGGATCTGTATCCCGTCGGGTCCCAGCTGATCCTCCGAAGCCGGACCATCGGTTTCGAACTCCTCTTCATCCTCCTCCGGACCTCCGGGTCCGAACTCGTCCTCTTCGTCCTCATCATCCTCCGGCCCGCTATGCTCTTCGTCATATTCTATGCCATTGGTAAAACGGGAGAACCGTGTATCCAGCTCGTCCGGATTTTCCACCTTGCTGATATTGACCATAAGCCCGTTCTGAGCCATGGGGATCGCCTCCACCATCAGCGGCTGCGGGCCCTCATCAAAGCCCATTTCCTCCCTGGCCATTTCCATCAGGTCATCAAACAGCGCCTTCGCCTTGTCTGAGCCGTAAGCCAGTTCAGACAGCTGTATATCCCGTTCCTCCAGATCCGACCGATCCAGAATAAAGCGTATTTTATTCTCATTGATGCGTTCTCGTCTCATACAGATCGCCTCTCTTTATGCCAAACTTTGCATGCAAAATATCTGCAACTTTTTCTTCTTGATATCGTCCGGTACTTCGTTTTATGATAAGAAAGAACATCCCGACCGACATAGAATCATATTATTATATTCGCGAATGATCGGTCACTATCACAGTTGCTTACCTCCGTCAGTCGCGAAAGAAAGGAGGTTATTCGACTTAACCCGTAACAGGGGGTATACTGCATATAGACACAGAATGGGACATGCTCCTCGGAGTATGCCCCATTTGCGTTCCGGTAACCGGTCATTAACCCTCGGAGATAGCTCCTACCGGGCATCCACCGGCGCAAGCACCACAGCTGATGCACAGATTCTCATCAATAACGAACTGACCGCCATTATCAGAGATAGCACCTACCGGGCATGTGCCTGCGCACGCACCACAGCCGATGCACGCATCACTTATTACGTATGCCATAGTGTGTCCCTCCTTCATTTAATAATATAACGATTGTGAAATCATTTTACACCATAATGTCAAGATTCACAAGAAAAACTGTTATTTTGCCAAATGAAGGAGCTTTCCGTCACTAAATATGAAGATCCATATCAAATCTGCTTTTTAAAACCGGATGCGAACTAATATATGCTTTTATACTTTTAATATTGTCCGAAAGCTCGTCCATAGCATGAAGAACCTTATGAAAGCTTTCATATTCCTCTTCCGTAACCTGACCGTCCTTCGAAATATTGACCAGCTTTCTGGAAATGTCATCGATCGACTGGGCGCTGCTTAAAAAACGGAGGGACAGACGTTCCAGGGAGTCCTGATTCTCAATCTTCCGGACCTTCCCCAAAGCCCGTTCCATCCCGATGGGACATGTATTGTTACAATAATCAACACAGAGATACGGTGCATCATATTCCTTCGACATGATAAGCACTTCCTCGGCGTAGGGCTCAATCTTGTTTAGCTCAATTCGGGCTAAACGGCTTCGTTCTATCCCCAGCTGAAGTGCTGCTTTCTCTCTGCTTGAAAAGGATCCATCCCTTTCTGCCGCCTGTATTCTGGCTATATAAAAGATGTTTCCGCTAGCCTTGGACGCTTTTCTACCCATTGCTGTGTACCTCCAAAAATAATACAACGAGTATCCGTTTTGTTATGTTACCATACGCGTTAGTGAAAAACTAATCAATTTTTGTTAAAAAAAACCATTTGCGCCCATTTTTTTACCTATAGTTCAATTTTTTACTGTTTTTTTCCGTTTCCGTCCTTCGTCTGAAGCCACGCCTGGTAAACCTGCCGCTTCTGTATCCCGCGTTCCCCGGCTACGGCTTTCATGGCTTCCTTCTCCGACAATCCTTCCTCCAGATAGCGTTTCATGTGATCGGGTATGGAGATCTCCGCAAATCGGTCCTTTCGTTCCTGCTCCTGTTCCTCCCTGGATTTTCCGGCGATCACCAGAACATACTCCCCTCTGGGCTCCTCCTCCCGAAAGATCGAAACGGCCTGAAGAAGCGTAGTCATCCGGAAGGCTTCATGCTTCTTTGTCAGTTCCTTACAGACCGTCAGCGGCCGATCCCCCAGTGCTTCCGCCAGTTCCTCCAGTGTCTTAACCAGCCGGTGCGGCGCCTCATATAAAATGATGGTCCGCCCCTCGGAGCCCAGTTCCCTCAGAATCCGTCTGCGATCCTTCTTCTCTGCAGGCAGAAATGCTTCAAAGGCAAATCTCCGGGTTCCCTGACCGGAAGCGACCAGTGCATTGATGGCCGCACATGCCCCAGGCACAGGAACCACAGGGATTCCTGCCTCATAACAGCGCTGTACCAGGACCTCTCCGGGATCGGAGATTCCGGGTGTCCCGGCGTCCGTGATCAGCGCAACGGTCCGGCCCTCCAGCATTTTCTGCACCAGGACCTCCGCCTTGTCATATTTGTTAAATTCATGATAGCTGGTCATGGGAGTATGGATATCAAAATGGGTGAGAAGCTTGCGGCTGTTTCTGGTATCCTCCGCCGCGATCTCGTCAGCTTCCTGCAGGATACGCACCGCACGGAAGGTCATATCCTCCAGATTTCCTATGGGTGTTGCCACCAGATATAAACATCCGGACATTTTGTTCCTCCTTCCCGGTTCCTGCCTTGTTCCGGCGCTGTCCTGTCCCCGCTCGCCCTGTTCCGGCGCATCAGGGCTTTCCATAAACATCCAGTATCTGTCTGGTATAGCTCCCGTCGTCTTCATATACCACAAGTGTGGGAAGTACGGTCAGCTGCGGTCCTCCGCCCTGCACCGCCTCCAGAAGCACCATGTTGGGCTCCTTCCCGGCATAGGGCTGGACCAGCTGCATCCGTTTCGGTTCCAGTCGGTATTCCTTCAGCGTCTGGATCAGCTCCGGCAGACGGAAGGGTTTGTGGACCAATGCAAAGCTCCCGCCGGGCTTCAGCAAATGCGCCGCTGCCCGAACCACATCCTCCCAGGATACCATGATCTCATGTCTTGCGATGTTATAGGCCGTCGCGTCATTATGTAAACCGCTCGTTCCCTTGATATAGGGCGGATTACAGGTCACCGCATCATAGACCGCTCTCGGAAACATTCCGGGCACCTCCCGGATATCGCCCGGAAGGATCCTGCACCGGTCTTCGGCATGATTCAGCTTCACGCTTCGCCCTGCCATTTCCGCAACCGGTTCCTGCAGCTCCAGTCCGTCACAGGATGTGCATTTCCCCTTCGCTGTAAGCAGCAACGGAATGATACCTGTTCCGGTTCCCAGATCCATCACCCGGTCCTTCCGACGGGTCCCTGCAAAGTTGGCCAGAAGCACCGCATCCATTCCGAAGCAGAAAAAGGATGGGTTCTGGATGATCCGGAACCCATTCACTTCTAAATCGTCTATTCGTTCGCCCTCTCGAATCAGCTGATCCTCTTCCATGATCCTCCCTCCGAAGAAGCCTGCCCGTGGTCTTCGATCTACTGCCCGCCCCGGTTACCCCGGTTTTCAGGCCTTCGATTCGGCCGGTTTCTTCTGTGGTTCTGTTTTCCCTCGGGATTCGGACGGTTTTCCTCTGCACGAGGCTTACCCTTATTTGCGTTCTTCTCATTCTCCTTGGGATTAAAATGGTTCGGCTTCCTGCCGCCGTCTTTACGCCCGCGATTTCCACGGTCTCCACGTTCGCCTCGATCCCCGCGTTCTCCGCGTTCATTCTTCTCGGCCTTCTCGCCCCGGTCGTTTCTGTCTCCGCGGTTTCCGCGATCTCCACGCTCGCCCTTTCCCCGACCGAAAGCATTCTCTCCGGATCTTCCGTCTCTTCTGTCATCTCCGGAATTCTCCCTCTTCCGCCGCCTCTGCTGAGGTTTCTCTTCCGCCGGCTCGGCGCCGTCATCCATCAGCTTGGTCAGCTCGGGATCCAGCAGAGACTCATCCGTTTCGAATCTTCGGCCTCTCGGCCCGGATACAAGCTCCTCCACCTTATATTCCACAAGTTCTTTATTTCCATCCTCATCCGTAACATAGATCTTCACCTTCTGACGGAGTACATTCAGGGATGCAACCTCTCCGGTCACTCCGTCGTAAGCGGTTACCCGGTCTCCCACATTCGGGAGCTTTGAATTCAGATATTCATATGTATCCTGCTCGTGCTTCAGGCAGCACATCAGACGTCCGCAGACTCCGGAGATCTTTGTGGGATTCAGCGATAAGCTCTGCTCCTTCGCCATCTTGATGGATACCGGAATGAAATCCGACAGATAGGAATTGCAGCACAGCTCTCTTCCGCAGATTCCTATGCCGCCGCACATTTTCGATTCATCCCTCACACCGATCTGCCGAAGCTCGATCCTGGTGCGGAAAATGGATGCCAGATCCTTAACCAGCTCACGGAAATCCACACGCCCATCCGCAGTGAAATAAAACATTACCTTATTGTTATCAAAGGAATACTCTGCGGAAATGAGCTTCATTTTCAGATCATGTTCCCGGATCTTCTGCAGACATATCCCGTATGCCCGCTTCGACTTCTCCTGATTCGCCTCAAACCGCTGGTCATCCTGCTCTGTTGCCAGACGCTGTATGGGCTTAAGTCCGCCCTGGATCTTCTCTTCATCTACCTCCCGGCGGTCCAGTACGACCCATCCGTACTCGATCCCCCGGCTTGTTTCTACGATCACCTTTGTTCCCAGATGAACCTCATTTTCCCTGGGATCAAAATAATAGATACGTCCGTTCTTCCGAAAACGAACGCCGATCACCTCTTTCATGTTACATCTCCTTCAAAGTCAGGATCAGAAGACGCATGACATCCTCCATCCTTGCATTTGCCGCGATCCGCTTCTTCGCATTTTCGATCGCTCTGGCCTTGTCCTCCAGCTCATTGTAGGACAGGTACTTGGCCTGCTCACGGATCGTGGAATATTCCTCACTGAAAATGATCTTGTCCGGTTTCCCGGTCACCTTCAGCATCAGGATATCACGATACCAGACCATCATCAGATCCAGGTATTCACCGATGCTCATCTTATAGTTGGCGCAGGATTCGATGGCAAGGGCGATGTCCTCCATGTCCATCTCGTAGATCTCCTTCTCCAGCTTGATCACGGAACGTACCAGCGCTTCGTATTCCTCGTTGGTTGCCAGAAGGATCGCCTTTCCGAGATTTCCCTGGGCATATTCCACACAGAACCGAAGCTTCTTTGCATCCAGATCATAGTGCTCCTGCAGATACTCCTCCATGTCCCGTTCCTTGACGGGCTTGGTGCTGAGGGTAATGCATCGGGAAATGATGGTGGGCAGCAGCCGTTCCAGGGTATTCGTGATCATGATCACGATCCCGTATGACGGCGGTTCCTCGATGGTCTTCAGCAGCGCATTCTGCGCCTGAGGGTTCATCAGCTGCGCATCATTTATAATATAGATCTTATACTTTCCGTTGTAGGGACGGATACTCATGGTATCTACCACCTGATCCCGTATCTCTTCAACAGATATCAGATTC
The DNA here is from genome assembly GCA_902796375.1 of uncultured Lachnospiraceae bacterium. Taxonomy (GTDB): domain Bacteria; phylum Bacillota; class Clostridia; order Lachnospirales; family Lachnospiraceae; genus Eubacterium_Q. The sequence goes on from CADBOW010000256.1 coordinate 8,687, forward strand.
GGCTTCTCATGCTGTACATTTATGATATCCGGATGATTTCCGGAATCCGCCTTCTTACAGGACGGACACGCATTACAGGGGTCAAATCCACCGGATTCACACTGAAGTGTCTTGGCAAATGAAAATGCGAGGGAGCTCCTGCCGCTCTCATCCTCCCCGCATATGATATATGCATGTCCTACCCGATCCATTTCCATGCTGCTCTTGAAATGCCGTATAATGTCTTCGTGTCCGATGATGTGTTGAAAATCCATATGCTGACCTCCTTTCTATCGCCCTGAATCCTACGGATCATTTCGATTGAATCGCTCTGTAAACCTTATCTTTTATCATATCACAGATTGTATCGATCGGTAAAGTGGCATCTATCGTTTGGATCCGCTCCGGATCTCTGGCCGCCAGCCGGCGATATCCTTCCGCCACCTTCCGATGAAATTCCAGGGACTCCTGCTCCATACGGTCCAGCTCCGCCTGATCCTTCTTCCGGGCGATCCCCGTTTCTGCGGGAAGATCCAGCAGGATCGTAACGTCCGGCATGTATTTTCCGATGGCAGGACGGTTCACCTCATAAACGGTTTCCACACCCAGTCCCCGGGCGATCCCCTGATATACCACAGAGGAATCCACAAACCGGTCACTGATCACTGCCTTGCCCGCATCCACCGCGGGCCCGATCACCTCTCCCACCAGCTGGGCACGGGCCGATGCGTAGAGCAGCAGCTCCGTCTCCGGTTTCATTTCCTTATATTCCGGATCCAGCAGGATCCCGCGAACCGCCTCACTGATCGGGGTTCCTCCCGGCTCCCGCGTGATGATCACCTCATATCCCTGCTCCTCCAGAGCCTGGGACAATCTCCGGATCTGTGTGGTCTTCCCTGCTCCGTCCGGCCCTTCCATGGTGATAAAAATACCCTTCATGTTCCAACCTCCATCTATAAACCCGGAATCCGGGTCATAACTCCTCCGGCAGAAGATCACCGTTTTCCAGCTGAATGATCTGGATCACTCTCTGCTGCTGATCGTAAATGTGTCCGCGCATGGCCTGCTGGGCCCGAACCACGTCCCCGTTCAGAATGGCTTCCATGATACGGGTATGCTCACGGGACAGCTTGTCGTGGGAACTGAAATCCTTCACATACTCATATCGATAGCGATAGACCTGCTCCCGCAGATTGTGGGCCAGGTTTATAAGCCTGCGGTTCTTGGTGGCTTCAAAGATCACATCATGGAACCGTTCGTCCTTCTCTACGATCCTGACCACATCCTTCTGTTCCAGGGCAGCATCAAATGCCGCAGCCGCCTTACGCAGCTTCTCCTTCCCTTCTTCATCGATCCGGAGACTGGCCAGACGAACGGACAGGTCCTCAATAGCCATGCGGACCTCAAGCGCTTCCTCCAGATCCTCTACCGTGATCCGGGCCACCTCGGCACCCTTCCTCGGCAGCATAACTACAAGGCCTTCCAGCTCCAGCATACGAATCGCTTCACGTACCGGGGTCCGGCTGACCTCAAGACTTTTGGCCAGCTTCTCCTCCATCAGTCGTTCCCCCGGCTTCAACTCGCCATGTATGATCGCATTTCTTAAGGTTTTAAAAACGACTTCACGTAGTGGCAGATACTCTGCCGGATCAAATTCCAGTTTCATACCACACTCTCCCTTCCGTTCAGACAGTTACGAAAACCTGTGATGAAATCCCGTCTTCCTTCAGTTTTCTCCGTAGCTCTTCCGGATCGGGCTCAATCCCGGAATCCACCGGGATCATTCCGAATACCGTGGGCCCGCTGCCGGTCATGATGGTTGCGGAAATGCCCTCCTCCCGAACTCTTTCTTCGATCCGCAGGATCTCCGGATGCAGCTTCACCGTCACAAGCTCCAGTACATTTCCGAGCCTCTGCATGACGCCGGCCGGCTCTCCCCGCCGTATTGCCTCGGCCATACCGTCTATGTCCGGATGTGTCACTTCCTTCGCCGGCAGCGCATCATATGCCTGATATACTTCCTTTGTGGATACACCGAATTCCGGTTTGATAATGAGATAACGGAACCCCTGTAAGGGCGGAAGCGGTGTCAGCTTTTCGCCGATGCCCTCAGACAAGGCAGTGCCGCCCATGAGACAATAGGGGACATCCGCCCCCAGTCGAACCCCCAGCTCTGCAAGCTCCTCCGGCGTGCTTCCGGTCTCAAACAGCTCTGCGGTTCCCTGCAATGCCGCTGCACAGTCCGTGCTTCCTCCGGCCATCCCGGCTGCCATGGGGATATGCTTCTCCAGAAGGAGCTCCACGCCGGACCGAATCCCGTAATGATCCATGACTGCCTGCGCTGCACGAACGATCAGATTCCGGTCATCCGTAGGCATCTGCTCCAGATCCGGCAGCGTACTCTTCTCCGAAACCCGAAGCCGGATTCCGGGGGCGTCACTCCTTTGAAATGTCAGTCGGTCCTGCAGACCGATCTGCTGCATGATCATGCGAACGAGATGATATCCATCCGCTCGCTGCCCGATGATATCCAAACCCAGATTGATCTTGGCATAAGCCCGCTTCTCTATCAGCTCCGTCATGTGCTACCCATTCTCCCTCTGCAAATTCTGAATCGACCGGTGAACCATTTTTGTATACCTGTACTTTGTATACAGTATGCTTGAATTCTTATTTACATCATACGGGATTTTGCCGGAAATAGCAAGGAAAAGCAGCCCCCGGAGCCTGTAATTCCGAGGACTGCTTTCCTTCATTTTCTGTTCCGATCTTATCCGATCCTGCTTATTTCCATCCGTTGCAAAGCTTTGTCCGATTCTCATCCGAGAATGCAGTCACGGTGATGGATGCGGCCACACCGTCCTTGAAGAAATAAAACTGACGCATGTAAAGGGTCACTCCGCTCTGATCATAGGAAATGTCGATATAATACTTGATACCGAAGGAGCTTCCTTCCTTTACTTCACATTTAAGGGATGTGCCACTGGAGCTGAACTGCTGCTCCATCTGAGTGCTCAGCTCTTCGATCATCGTTTTCTCGTCCTTTGTCGTATCATACGCGGACAGAATCAGAGATGTGGACTCACCTGTCTTCATATTTGTACACATCATTGCGGGGAATACCTTGCCGCCTGAAATATCGCTCAGAGTATAGGCACTCAGCTGCTCACCCGTTTTTCCTACACGCTGTGCCAGATCCGCTGCATCTGAAAACATCCAGTCAGAGTCCGGCGCGGTAAAGGTGATATTCAGGTACGGATTTGTGTATGTGGTACCGTTTACCGATCCGCGGAAATCGACACTGTCGGAAGAACCGGCACTTGCTTCCGTGGACTGAGCTGCAGTAGTTGTTTCACCCGTGTTTTCTGTTTCAGATCCACATCCAACCATTGCAAATGCAAGGGCGCAGGTCAGAACGATCCCGTAAATTCTCTTCTTCATGAATGGTCTCCTTTTATTTACGGCTTCCGCCGGCTTATTGAATCAGTATTTTAGCATAGTTGCCACAAAAACTCAAGACGGGGAAGTGACTACAGGCCGTAAATTCTACGACCGGCATTCTGCTCCTGACGAAGGCGTTCCAGTGCAGCTTCCGTTACCCGCTCTCCGCTCCGAAGGATCGGAATACCCGGAGGATATACATAGATGTCCCTTTGGACAAAGTCTCCTACCCGGGGTAGGATCTCCCGTGGAGGGGGTCCTTTCAGTTCCTCGGTCTGACCGACCTCATCCTCATCCTCCTCGTCCCAGTCCTCAACCTCCCAGCTGTCATCCTCTGTTGAATCCCGTTCCACGGCCTCCCGTTCTGCCGCCTCCCGTTCCGCCGCCTCCCGTTCCGCCGCCTCCCGTTC
>CADBOW010000257.1 GCA_902796375.1 uncultured Lachnospiraceae bacterium
GCTGGGGGTACCCGCAACTAAGGCGCGAGCCGGGCCGAGAAAGGCATCTGTGGCCAGACAAAAGCGCCGAGGAAATTTTATGTGATGAGAATCGTGCCAACGATTACTTGACTGAGACCGGTATGGCCACGATATTGACGTATCTATGTTCCATGCATAAAATAGAAGGAAGATACCTTGCCACGAACCTGTTGTGGTCATTCTTTCAAGGAGGGAGTACGGCATGCAATATAAGAATTACAAAAATGTAGTAATCCTGGAACACCCGCTTCTGAAGCACAAGATCACGCTGCTCAGAGACAAAAACACCGGGACCACTGAATTCCGTTCGCTGATCGAAGAGATCGCCATGCTGGAAGCCTATGAGGCCCTGTGGGATCTCCCGCTGGTGGATGTGGAGGTGGAAACCCCCATCGAAAAATGTATGTCACCCGTGATCGACGGCAAAAAATTCGCCATAGTCCCCATTCTCCGGGCGGGACTCGGAATGGTAAACGGGATCCATACTCTGGTACCCGGCGCCAAGGTCGGACATATCGGTCTGTACCGGGATCCGGAGACACATGAACCCCATGCATATTATTCCAAGCTCCCGGAGCAACTGGATCAGCGGCTCGTGGTGGTACTGGATCCGATGCTGGCCACCGGTGGGAGTGCCGTGGAGGCCATCCGTTTTGTAAAGGAACAGAAGGCACAGCAGATTAAATTCCTGTGTATCATTGCTTCACCCGAAGGTCTGGAGCGGCTGGCGGAGACCCATCCCGACATCGGGATCTATGTCGGCAATCTGGACCGGGGTCTGAATGAAAATGCCTATATCTGCCCGGGTCTCGGAGATGCCGGAGATCGGATCTTCGGTACGAAATAAAACAGCCGCGGGCCGGCTCCCATAGGAAGGGAGCCGGCCCGCATCCGTTTAACACGTCCTGTTCCATCGGCTCTATACCGTGATCTGTGACAGAACCTCACCGATCTTACCCTGGATCAGAATATCTGCCATGCTGTCTCTGGAGGTTTCCGACATATTGATGACCGCCAGATGCTTTCCATGGAAATAATCGATAAATCCTGCCGCAGGATAAACCACCAGCGAAGTACCACCTATGATCAGAAGATCCGCTCTGGCGATATGATCCACGGCTCTCCGGATCACACTGTTATCCAGACCCTCCTCATACAGTACCACATCCGGCCGAATGGTCCCTCCGCAGTCACATTTCGGAACCCCCTGACTTTCCACGATAAACTTCACTCCGTCATATTTCTTTCCGCAGTTCATACAATAGTTTCGAAGCGTGGAGCCGTGCAGCTCCAGTACCTCCTTACTGCCTGCCGCCTGGTGCAATCCGTCGATATTCTGTGTGATCACAGCCTTCAGCTTTCCTGCCGCTTCCATCTCGGCCAGCTTCAGATGCGCCGCATTCGGCTTTGCGGTGGTAATGATCATCTTATCTCTGTAAAAATCATAGAATTCCTCCGTTTTCCGCATAAAGAAGGAATGGCTGACTATGGTTTCCGGCGGATATTTATACTTCTGGGAATACAGTCCGTCCTGACTTCGAAAATCCGGGATCCCGCTCTCCGTGGAAACCCCTGCTCCTCCGAAAAATACAATATAATCGGATTCATTTACCGCCTGCTGCAGCTTCTCAATCATTTCATTCATACATCCTTCCTCCATTTCCTTATTTTTTCATATATTTCTCTGCAACATGCCCCGGCACAGGGCTGTGCCGGGGCATGATTATCACTCACCCGTTGTAGAATCACCGGATGCATCATCTGTTCCGTTATCTGTTGTACCGTTATTTGCGGTTCCATTATTCGTGGTTCCGTTGTTCGTGGTTCCGTTATTCCCGGTTCCGTTGTTCCCGGTTCCGTTGGCTGCGTCGCCGCCGTTCCCCGTTCCGTCACCTGTATTTCCATCGGTCCCGTCGTTTGGTGTATTTCCGGTACCCTCCGGGCCATCTTCCGTCTCGCCCTCGGTCTCCGTTGCAGGTTCCTTCTCCGTCACGGTAAGCTTGACCTTTCCGATGACGGATACACTTACATTCTTCGGAACTGCATATGTAACCTTCGGCTCATACTCTCCCGCTTCCAGATCCGTAGCATCCACCTTCAGCTGCAGGGATTCCTTCGAAACACCGCTCAGATTGTCCTGAAGTCCGGTCAGCCGGACCTTAAAGCCGGCGCCAAGGGTAAGGGCATACTCCAGATTCTCATCATCCCTGCCCAGGATCTCCAGCTCCTCCGGCTTAAATGTAAGCTCCTCCTGAGCCAGCTTCTCAAAGGAAATGGCTACTGCCAGCATATCATCCGTATCCGCCAGGAACACACCCTCGGGAAGATATTCCGCCAGCTTCAGATCATATTCCTTTGTCTCGTTCAGACCGGCCACCGACAGACCGCTCACATAGATAGCATTGATAGCTTCAAGATCCTCTGCCGCTCCGGCGATGGTTATGGACTGGGGATTATACTTGATCGAAGTAATGGAATAGCCCGTAGCAGGAGCCCCTGTGGTATTTACCTTGATCGGTACCACCTTCGTGGGTTCGATCTCCGCATCTACGGTTACAGTCTCAACGCTCATGGAAAGATGCTTCCCGTTCACAGTCTCCCCGTATGCATCCACACAGATCGGCTCCACGGTCTTCTGAAATGCGGAATACATCCCGCTGACATCCACCTCGGCACGAATATCCGTGATCCGGTTGATCAGGGACTCCGGCCCTGTGATATTTACGATATTCGGCGTCACCTTCGCGGATCCCATGGCATAATCCGTTGCCACGCTTCCCTTTGTAACCGCCTTTACCGGAAGCTCCTTGGATACCACATCTTCAATATCCAGATTCATATTCGCATCCACCGGATTCATCTGGACTCTGCTGCTGAGCTGGCTGTCATTCAGCTTTACCACGATCTGAACTGTATTCGTTATGGAAAGCTCGGCCAGATTGGCAGTCGCAGTAAAATCCGCCGCTGTCAGAGGATCCACCAGGGAACGAGGTCCCTTGACCACAACATCGACCGTATCTCCGTCCACTATGTTATATACCTTGCCCAGATTTTCAATGGTGGAGCCGTTCATCTCCTCCACCGGAATATCCCGCACGGTCTTCGTGACCGAATAATCATCCAGGTTCATAATGATCATCCAAATGATGATCGCCAGAAGAAGGGAGAGGATTTTCAGGCCCAAATGATTAAACAGACTCTTTTTTGCTTGATCTTTCATCGTTCTGGCCCCCCTTCTTCCATCGTTTCCGCCGGGGTTCCATCTGCTTATCCTGCAGCTTCTCCAGCTGTTTTCTAAGCGCATCATCATTCAGATTCCGAACCAGCTGGCCCCGATAGGCAACAGAAACAGCACCGGTTTCTTCCGAAACGATGATGGTCATGCTGTCTGTAGTTTCGCTGATCCCGAGCCCTGCGCGATGCCGGGTTCCCAGCTCTTTATTCAGATCTCCGCGCTCCGTCAGCGGAAGATAGCATGTAGCTGCCACCACCCGGTTTTCCCGAATGATCACAGCACCGTCATGCAGCGGAGTATTCTTCTCGAAAATATTAACCAGGAGTTGTCTCGTGACAACCGCATCCAGACTGATACCGGTCCGTTCATACTCTCCCAGCGGCGTATCATGTTCGATCACGATCAGCGCACCGGTCTTTGCCTTCGACAGTTCCGAAGCTGTACGAACCAGTTCATATACGGTTTTATCAGAGAAACGACTGACTCCCTCCTCCCGATCTTCAAAATTGAAGAATCGGTTCAGGAGTCTCTTACGTCCCAGCTCATCCAGAGCCCGCCGGAGCTCCGGCTGGAACAGAATGATCAGCGCTATGAATAAAACGCTGGATATGTTTCTGGCGATCCAGAGGATCGAATTGAGATGCAGCAGTGCAGCAATCCCCAAAAAGAGCGCAAGAACCAGAATACCCTTCAACAGTGTCCACGCACGGCTTGTTTTGAACCAAACCAGGATATGATATACCAGATATGCGATTATGATGATGTCCAGCACATCCGTCCAGGTAACCCGAGGCAGATACAGCCAGTCAAAGTATGTACTGAAGAATGTCGATATTCCATCCATAATAAGCACTCCATATCTTCCACGGGTCAGCCAAGGTCTTCAAATTCGTCGATGCTCTGCTTCTTCGCCTTGGTCGATGGAATCTGCAGCTCCTTCTCCGGAGCCCTGCTCGGCTGTTCCTCTCTCGGTCTCATACCACCTGCTGCAGACAGATCCTTCTCTCCCGGCAGCCTCAGCTCACCCGGATCCGGACGACTCGGTCCGTTGGGATTCGGTCTGCCCGATCCATTGGGATTCGGACGGTCCGGTCCGTTGGGATTCGGACGGTTCGGCCCGTTGGGGCTCGGACGGTTCGGCCCGTTGGGATTCGGACGGTTCGGCCTGTTGGGGTTCGGACGGTTCGGCCCGTTGGGGTTCGGACGGTTCGGCCCGTTGGGATTCGGTCTGCCCGGTCCGTTGGGCTTCTTCGGCGCACCGCCCTTCGCGGGCTTCTTCGGCGCCGGCCGTTTCTTCTTGGGCTGCTCCTTCGGCTTATCCAGCTTCGGAACCGCTTTTACATAGTAATAATAATCATCATCTTCAAACTGGACTCGTTCGGAATGTGGGAAGTCCAGGACGCCCTTCAGTGCCTCCATGACCAGGCCGATCAGTACTCCGATCAGCGAGCCTCCAAGGATTGAGGACATATCCGGCGTCTGCTTCATAACGGAGCCCACGATCATGGATAAGATGATCGTAAGGATCCCGGCTGCCGCAACAGCCACATAATGTGAAAACGGGAATGAAAAACGGTAAATGATGGATGCAAGAACAACTGCCAGTGCAAATACGATCATCACCATGTACATTTCATTGTCCTTCAGGAAATTCTTTACGAAATGCTCCAGCACCTCCACCTTGGAGTCATCCACTGCAGTAGTCAGCTGAACCTGGATCTCGGACACACAGCCTGCAAAATGATACAGCATAACGCCAAATGCTGCAGGAAGCGCTCCGCCGATTCCGGAGATCACAACGATCAGCACAGGAGCCAGATACGGCATTCCCAGTGAGTAACAGATGGGAACCAGGAAAATGGCATATGCATACTTCGGGAAGAACCGGATGTACATGCAGTACATCACCATAAATACCACCGAGAATGCAAGTCCCACCTCCAGATTCACTATGAAACAGTTCACACCGATCACAGCACCTGCGGCAAATACCAGGAATCCGTCCGGCAGAACCGCACAGAGAACCGCCAGCAGAAAGATCACGATCTGCCGGTCAAACAGGTCCAGATAATGGAACATGGTATGAACATTTGTAAATACAAGATAGCACCAGATCAGACGAAGGATTGGAAAGATGATCTCTTCATATTTCCGGATAATATCCCGAACCTTATTCTTGAAATTGAACAGTTCCTTCATTCCTGACTTCCCCTCTCATCCTTCATCATTTCGTCCAGCAGCGGATCATCTCCTCCGATGCTGTTGCTGACCCGGATCGTAATCTTCTCCTCTTCCTCTTCCGGTTCCGGCTCATCTTCATATTCCTCATCCTCAGCCATCTTGATCAGCTTCTTCAGATTTCGGTTATACTCGATCAGGCCCCTCTTGGCCTTCTGATATCGGATATGATAGATCAGGAACGCAAGGAAATACATGATCCCGGCAAAAATAACATAACCCAGCATCAGCTTCCCGATCACGCTGATATAATCCATATTGTTGATTTCACGGAGTAATGTTTCGAAACGATAGAACACATAGGTCGCAACGATCAGCCAGTATGTGACCGTTGCAACCAGTACCGTGCGAATGCACCCAAGTCGGACATAGTCCTCTCTATAATAGCGCGCCAGAACCAGGCTGCCGAATTCTTCGTTTTTCTCGTATATCGTGACCCGCGTCATCAGGCGGATCTTCTCTTCATTCAGCATAAGGATCTCCTTCAATAGGAAAACATACTTGGTTCTATTTTATGTTATCCCGCATAAAATATCAAGTTCTATCTTTCCTTACAGAGTATCAACGATCTCCAGGGTACGTTCCCGGTTCATCTTTACACAGAGATCGATGAAATCCTGCAGTGCGATGCCGTTCATCTGCTTATTGCCGCGGACATTTACGGATACGGTTCTGTTCTCCGCTTCCTTATCACCAAGCACCAGGATGTACGGATCCTTATACTTCTTGAATCCCTTGATCTTGGTCTTCATATTTTCATCGCTGTAATCCGCCTCTACACGGATGCCGGCCTTGCGGAGCAGGGTCTCCACTTCCTTCGCATAGGCGTTGTGCTCGGTCCGGATGGGAACGATCCCCACCTGGTACGGAGATGCCCAGAAGGGAAATGCCCCCTTGAAGTTCTCGATCAGGATTCCGATGAAACGCTCAAAGGAACCGAAGATGGCGCGATGGATCATTACCGGACGCTTCTGCGTTCCGTCCTGAGCAATGTATCGAAGGTCAAAGTTCAGGGGAAGCTGGAAATCCAGCTGTATGGTTCCCATCTGCCACTCCCGGCCGATGCAGTCCTTCATTTTCAGATCGATCTTGGGTCCGTAGAAAGCACCGTCTCCCTCATTGATCTCATACTGGCCTTCACCGTACTTCTTGTCCAGGATCCGCTTCAGCGACGCCTCTGCCTCATCCCAGAGCTCCGGTGCTCCCATAAAATCATCCGGACGTGTGGAAAGCTCGGCCACATAGGTAAGTCCGAAGGTTCCGTAGATCTTCTCGGCAATATCCATGATATCGGAGATCTCCTGCTCGATCTGATCCTCCATAAGGAAGGTGTGATCGTCGTCCTGATGGAACATCTGCACCCGGAACAGACCGTTCAGCTCGCCGGACTTTTCACGACGGTGAATGACCTGAGTCTCGCTGTAACGAAGGGGCAGTTCCTTGTAGCTGTGCATGGTATTCTTGTAAACGTTGATGGCGTTGGGGCAGTTCATGGGCTTGATGGCGTACTTAATGTCCGTCTCGATCTTCTCCTCACCGCTCTCCTCATCCGTATAAGCGTTGGTCACAAGGAACATATTCTCCTTGTAATGTCCCCAGTGCCCTGAGGTCTCCCACAGTGTTCTGTGATTGATCACCGGCGCCAGGATCTCCTGATAGCCGTATTCCTCATGCAGTTCTCTCCAGAAGGTCAGCAGGGAGTTATACAGCTTGAAGCCGCGGGGCAGCCAGTAGGGCATACCCGGTGCGGTCTCATCAAA
>CADBOW010000258.1 GCA_902796375.1 uncultured Lachnospiraceae bacterium
GTTTCTGTAAATCCCTTTTCCCGATACAGATGAAGTGCCGGGATATTATCCACATGACATGTCAGGGTTACCCGGTCAGATGAACCAAAAGGCCTGGTCCGGATATAATCCAGGACTCTGTCCAGTGCAGCACTTCCATAGCCGCGTCCCTGTTTCGATCCGTCGATCATCATGTGCCAGATATCGTATTCCGGGATATCATGATCATAGATTACCATAACATAGCCGACCATACTGTCATCATCATATATCCCAAATGGCTGGCATTGTTCCCTGTAAACATAAGCCTGTGCAAGACTGCGGATCGGGTGTGAAACAAAGCGTTCCTGACCGGATGCAAGTTTCAGATTAAATGCATCAATAAAGTTTTCTTCTGTAATTTTCCAGAGATTAATCATAGATTCCTCCATAAACTGTACTAAATTATAATGAAAACGGGTCTTGTATGAACATCTGTGAGGAATACAAAGATCGATCAAAGGAAAACAAAAGCCGTGGCTGAATGAACCACGGCATAATGTATCAGATAAACCGATTATGATCCAGTCGAGGTCCTCAAAAGATATTCAGAATTCAGATTCATTCTGTATTTTCTCATAATGAAGCACCTCCCTTTCGATCAGAATAAATATATAATAAACCAATCGTTGATAATGTCAAGGGAGACAGAGAACCGTCCCCTGTCTCCTCCTGTCTCCTCAGTTGTGGATAAACGCGAACCGGATTGCAGTATAGGCTTTCCTTGCTTCCATCAGGGATCCATCTGACACGGTGTCTTCTTCTACGGATAACAGCGTGTCGTTTCCAGTGATTGCCTCCCCTTTATCATGTGCTTCAATGATCGCATGCAGTTCCTCTTCTGCCGCTTTCAGAGTTTCTTCCGAAACCGTGCCAGGAGCCACGTAATACAGTCCTTCCGGATCCTTCTTCACAGCAGCATCATGGAACATGATGGTTTCGGCAGCATCACCGGGATCTTCATCTGCAACACTGGAAATCATTTCATCTATGATTTCCCGGGTCTCTGCATCCACGATCCCTGTTGCTTCAAGCCCATATGTCTTCTGGAATTCCTTCACAGCATTTTCAGTCAGAGGTCCATACTGCCCATCCGCTGTATCGTTGAGGAACCCCAAACGGATCAAGTTTTCCTGGATGGCAGCAACTTCCTTGCCGTAATCCCCTGCCGAATAACGGATCTCCGGTGCATATTCCGTCTGGCTGGGCATTGAAGCAGCTGTTGTTTCAGCAGACACCTGTTCTTCCGGAGTGGACTCAGTGGAAGAATCTGTGGGATTGTGTCCTGCTTTTGTTACCACCGGTTCAAGGATCTCCATGCGCATCACCCGGCTTTCCGGTGTGGAAACACTGGTTCCTGTACTCTTAGTATTATCTGCATTCATGTTCTGGGCAAGCATGAGATCTGCCATGGCTGCATAATACTCTGTCCTTGCGATGCTTGCCTTCATTTCTGCCGTATGAAGCTGTTTCTTCAGTACATCCAGAAGGTCTTGTGAAGCCGCATACTTATCTTCTGCAGTATCGATCCGGTCGATATAATCATTCAGGTATGCGAAAGCTTCATCTTCCACCGTGTTTTCCAATGCATCTTCAACGGATAATCCCATCGCTCTCCGGAGAAGATCGGAGGTGATCTCCTTCTCGGACTGAGCATCTGCAAGGGCCTGCTCTGCGGCTTCATACAGCCCGGCTGCGGTCTCAGCTTCTTCCATGGCATCGTTCATATTGTCCAGTGCTGCATTCTTGTTCTCTGCCGCTTCCGTCACCGGAGCATAAGCATCCAGCACATCCTGCAGGGACTGTTTCGCACTAGCGGTATTCTGCTGAGCCTGTGCGTAGGTGCTTTCTGCAGCGGTAAGGTCTGCTTTCGCAGCATCCACAACCCCCTGTGCATCCTGGACAGCGGTTTCCGCGTCAGCGAGGTCCTGCTCTGCCTGCTGTAATGCCTCTTCCTTTCCGGTTCTGAAATCGATGGCATCATTCAGTGCCTGGTCAGCCGCGTCCTTATTATCCTGTTTTGCCTGAAGCGTCTCTTCCGACATCAGGTTTGCCAGCCTGTCTGAGGCAGCATCGTAAGCATTCTGCGCGGTTACCAGATCGGCCTCTGCAGTATCCAGA
>CADBOW010000259.1 GCA_902796375.1 uncultured Lachnospiraceae bacterium
CAAAGGAGCTGGGTCTTCCGCTTCTGTCCCGGGCCGAGCTGTTGGGACAGATCATGGACAACTACAAATACAGCATCGCCGTCAGCGGTACCCACGGGAAGACCACAACCACGGCCATGCTCTCCCATATCCTGCTTGCCGCAGAGAAGGATCCCACCATTTCCATCGGAGGTATGCTGGACGTGATCGGCGGAAATATCCGTGCAGGGGCTTCTCCGTATTTCGTAACGGAGGCCTGTGAATATACCAACAGCTACCATTCCTTCCGACCGTACATCAGCATCATTCTGAATATTGATAATGATCATCTGGATTTCTTCCATAATCTGGAGAACATCGTAAAATCCTTCGCCACCTTCGCAACGAAGCTGCAGGACGGCGGAATCCTCATCGTAAACGGGGACATGCCGTATGTGAAGGATATCCGCGCGGCTGTCGAAGGGAAGGACTGCCGTTTCATCACCTTCGGTACCGGTGAGGAGAATGATTATCGGGCAGCGGATATCTCCTTAAATGAAGAAGGACATCCCTCCTATACTCTGATCCGGAAGGGAGAAGCTGCAGGTACCATCGACCTGTCCGTGACCGGTGTCCACAATGCCGTGAATTCCCTGTCCGCCATAGCTGCCGCCGAAGAGTTGGGCATTTCCATGGAAATGATCCGCTCAGGGCTTCACACCTGTTCTTCCGCAAAACGCCGGTTCGAATACAAGGGGACCACGAAGCAGGGAGCGGTCATCATTGACGATTACGCTCACCATCCCACGGAGATCTCCGCCACCGTGGCCGTAGCACGTTCTGTGGTGAAGGGGGAACTCTGGATCGCATTTCAGCCGCATACCTATTCCAGAACCCGTGCGCTGCTGGATGAATTTGCGAAGGCACTTTCCCCGGCAGATCATGTACTTCTGGCAGATATCTATGCTGCCCGGGAGAAGGATGACGGCACGATCCATGCCCGTGATCTGGAGCAAAAACTCCTTGCGCAGGGCACAGATGCCATCTATTTAGGAGAGTTTTCCACAATAAAAAAATATTTTTCAGAACATTGCAGGAACAATGATATGTTAATAACTATGGGAGCCGGACCCATTGATTCCGTTGGGATTCAACTGCTTTCCGAATAGTTATCCACATTTCCCACAAAATAATCCGCAGCTCAGGCTGCGGTTTATTTTTAATAAATCACAAAAAAACGGATTGAAAAAAGAACGGATTTCTGCAACATAACGACGCTGTCAACTAATTTATCCACAGTATCCACAAGGCTTCCCTCCCCTCCTCCGCAAGTTGCAATTCCCACATCATGTGTTATAATTCATTTGCACCAAAGGAAGAGGTATTATTTATGGGAACGATCACATTGTCATCCGAGGATGCGGGAAGCAACTCCATCCTCTCAAATATATTCATAGACTACTACATGCCGGAAGCCCACGGCGACTTCGTAAAGGTATATCTGTACCTTCTTCGTCTTCAGCAAAGCAGCCAGACAGACTGCTCCATTTCCAAGATCGCAGATCATCTGAGCTGTATGGAGAAGGACGTGGAACGGGCGATCAAGTACTGGATCGGCAAAGGCCTGCTTCAATACAGAACGGACGATGCCGGGACTCCTGTGGGACTGATCCTGTGTCAGCCACAGAACCCTTCTGACCCGGAGCAGCCCACTCGGATCGTTGATTTCCATCTGATCCGTCAGGACACCAGGACCGAGCCCGCAGGAGAGCCGGGAGTTTCAGACGTATCCGCCTCCGGGAAGGAGCCTTCTGTCCAGGATCTGGAGAAGCTGCTGACGGACGAGGGATTCCGTTTCCTGTCCGATCACGCCATGCAGCTGTTTGAACCCCGAACGCTTACCACCCGGGATATCAACGCTCTCTGGTTTATCTACTCCGATCTGAAGCTTCCCGTTGAGGTATGCGAATACCTGCTGGAGTACTGCGCCAGCGACAAGGAGAAGCACCCGGAGCGTATGAATGCGGATTATTATAAGAAGATCGCACTCACCTGGGCGGAGCAGAATGTAAAGACCGAGAAGGAAGCAAAGCTTGCCACCTCACGGTATTTCTTCGGAACGCAGGTTCTTCGGGCACTTGGGATCCGAGATCGCTATACGCCATCCGATGCCGAGGTCCGCATGATCGAGGATTGGCGGAGCCGTTTCGGTTTCTCCGATGAAATGCTCATCCTTGCCTGTGAGACCGGCCTTCGACGCAGACCAGCCTCCGTAAGCTTCGATTACATCCAGGGCATTCTGGAGTCATGGCATAAACAGGGATTCAAAACCCCGGAGGATGTAAAGAATCTGGATCAGCCCAGGAGCAGCCGCAAGAACGCCGCTCCCCCGCGTTCCCAGTCCGATTTCATTCAGGGCTCACTGGCGGATGATCTGGATCTGATCGAACAGTTATCATTAAAGAAAGCGAAGGAATCCTAATTACCATGACCGACTACTTCACCATCGGGAAAAACGACGTAGCATATATTTACAGCCGGATCCGTACCGACCATGAGCGCGAGCTGATGGAACGCCGGAAGAAGCTGTATTCGGAGTGGCCGGAGCTGGCTGAGATGGATCGGAAGATCACGGAAGCCAACACCCGTTCCGTCCGAAAGCTCCTGACCCTGTCTCCCGCCGACGCGGAACAGGTGAAGCTCGAGCGGCGCCGGCAGGTGAAGCAGCAGCAGGAGGAACGACTCCGTTTTCTCCGGGAGCACGGGATCCGGCCTGAAATGCTGGAATTGTCCTATGACTGTCCAATCTGTAAGGACGAGGGCTTCGTAAACGGAAAGCGCTGTTCCTGCTATCAGAAGCATATGCTGAAGCTGCTCTACCGTCAGTCTTCCCTGGAAAATGTACTGGAGCGGGAGAATTTCGATCATTTCTCATTTGATTTCTTCAGCGATCAGCCGGTGGAGGATCTCGTATCCCCACGGGAAAATATGCGGGACATCCATGCAAAGGCGCTGGACTTCTCCACACATTTTAAAAATGACGGAACGAGTTTTCTGTTCTATGGCGGTGCGGGAACAGGAAAGACATATCTGTCCCACTGCATTGCCAAGGCACTGATGGACCAGGGACACTCCGTTCTGTATGTCACTGCCAATGAGCTGTTTACCAATATCCTTTCTCCCTACATCATGTTTGTGGAGCCGGATGCAAAGGAACGGTTGAAATCCGTATATGATCTGGTATATAATGCTGAACTGCTGGTATTGGATGATCTGGGAACCGAGGTGACCAACAACTTTACCCTCTCCCAGCTGTTTGAGATCATCAATCGCCGAATGATTTCGGACCGATCAACCCTGATATCCACCAACCTGTCCCTGAAGCAGCTGCGGGATCGTTATTACGAACGTATCGTTTCAAGGATCGTTGAGCGTTATCAGCTCTGTCGGTTCTATGGAGATAATATCCGGTCCGTAAAGAAGACCAATGCACTAAAAAACATGGAGGACTAAAAAATGCCTGACTCTAGTAAACTGATCACCGTACCCGTGGGACGTCTTGGGATCATTCCCATGAAAAGCTGTGAAGACCTGGGACAGAAGGTTGACAATTATCTGGTTCGCTGGAGACGGGAACGCTCCAAGCCGGAGAATACCGATCTTCACTTCAACGGCTATGAGAGAGACACCTATATCGTAAAGTCCGAATGTCCCCGTTTTGCCTCCGGTGAAGCAAAGGGAACCATCAAGGAGTCCGTACGCGGCGCTGACCTGTACATCCTTGTGGATGTGGGAAATTACAGCATCGAGTACAATCTGGGCGGACGTATGGTCCCCATGTCACCGGATGATCATTATCAGGATCTGAAGCGTGTGATTGCCGCTGCTGCAGGCAAGGCAAACCGCATCAACATCATCATGCCCTTCCTGTATGAATCCCGTCAGCATAAGCGTACCAGCCGGGAATCCCTGGACTGTGCACTGGCGCTGCAGGAGCTGGTTCAGTATGGTGCCACCAATATCATCACCTTCGATGCCCATGACCCGCGGGTCCAGAATGCGATCCCCGTCAGTGGCTTCGAGAATATCATGCCCACCTATCAGTTCATCAAGTCTCTGCTCCGTTCCACTCCGGATCTGACCATTGACAAGGAGCATCTGATGGTGATCTCTCCGGATGAAGGAGCTATGCATCGTGCGATCTATTTTGCCAACCACTTCAGCGTAGATGTGGGTATGTTCTACAAGCGCAGAGATTACTCCCGCAGCGTCAACGGGAAGAACCCCATCGTATCCCATGACTTCCTGGGTACGGATGTGGAGGGCAAGGATGTGATCATCATCGATGATATGATCGCTTCCGGCGAAAGCATGCTGGATGTGGCAAGGAAGCTGAAGAGTCTGCACGCCAAGCGTGTGTTCTGTCTCTCCACCTTCGGACTTTTCACCGCCGGCCTGGAGGTTTTCGATGAAGCCTATGCAAACGGCATCATCGAGAAGGTCATTACCACAAATGTGACCTATCAGAAGCCGGAGCTTCAGACCCGTGAATGGTATGAATCCGCAGATATGAGCAAATATATCGCCATCATCATCGACCACCTGAACCACGATGCATCTTTAAGCGATCTTCTGGATCCGAGAGAACGTATTCAGGCAAGAGTCAATGAGTATCGTCAGTTCCATACGATCAGCGATAATTACACTGCTCCGTTATAAACAGCCATTGGTCGTGGGCGCAAGTGCCGGCGCATCCGTCTGCCTGTTGTATCGGGCAAATAGAAAAAGTGTGTCACCTGACAGCCGATCAGGCGACACACGTTTTTAGTATATACTTCCGTTATTATGCTTCCAGCTTCTGAAGGAAGTTTCTGGTTCTTTCGTTGCTCGGATGGTCGATCACGTCCTCCGGCCGTCCTTCCTCCACGATCACACCCTTGTCGATGAAGATGACCCGATCTGCCACCTTTCTGGCAAAAGCGATCTCATGAGTTACGATCACCATTGTCATCTTCTCCTCCGCCAGTTTACGGAGAACTCTCAGGATTCCCGCTGTAATCTCAGGATCCAGTGCTGAGGTGGGCTCATCAAAGAAGATCATCTTCGGCTTCATCGCCAATGCCCGGGCAATGGCAACCCGCTGGCACTGACCGCCGGAAAGCTGCATCGGATAATCGTTCGCTTTATGCGCCATCCCCAGCTTCTTCAGCAGTTCCCGGGCCTCCTTTTCCACCTCGGCGCGGTTTCTCTTCTGCACCACCACGGGCGCATCAAATACATTTTGAAGAACACTGTAATGAGGAAACAGATTAAAGTCCTGGAACACCAGCCCGAAGGTCTGTTTGATCCGTCGGAGCACATCCTTTCCCGCATATACGGAGTGCCCGTCCTTGCCGGTGCATGCATATTCACCGTCATAGGCCAGACTTCCGTCATCCATGGTCTCCAGCAATGTGGCACATCGAAGCAGTGTGGATTTTCCGGAGCCGGAAGGGCCCAGGATGGCAACCACCTCTCCCTCCTCCACGGAAATGGAGATATCCTTCAGCACCTCACGATCATCAAAGCTTTTTCTGATATTCTTAATCTCAAATAATGCCATATCCCATCCCCCTTACGATCTTTTGTCGTAATACTTCATCTTCTTCTCGATCCGCTCCATGATCAGGGCTACGATAAAGTTGAAGATGTAGTAAAACAGTCCCGCGATAAAAAGGGGCATGATGCTGGACTCCGCAGCCGTAACCTGCTTGGCCAGCGTAAACATTTCCGTATAAGCCAGGGCAAATGCCAGGGACGTGTCCTTGACCAGCGTAATGATCTCATTGGTAACCGGCGGCAGAACCCGTTTCACCATCTGCGGGAAAATGATCCTCCAGTAAGTCTGCGTCCTGGTATAACCCATGACATCCGCAGCCTCCCGCTGCCCTCTGGGGATCCCTTCGATCCCGGCACGGAAGATCTCAGCAAAATAAGCCGCATAGTTCAGAGAAAATCCGATGATCACCGCTACAAAACGATAACCGGAGGATGTATCGATCCCGAAGATAAAATGCGGTCCGAAGAAGACCACCAGCAGCTGAAGCATGAGGGGCGTTCCCCTCAGGATGGATATATATATCCTGGCGATCATCCGCAGCGCCTTGAACCTTGACATTCGGATTGCTGTCAGCAACAGCCCCAGGGGCATGGAAAAGATCAAGGTCAGGATAAAGATCAGGAGGGTTGCTGCCATACCCACCAGGAGCTGATCCGTGATATGTAAAAACCGTTCCCAGAAGGACTTCTCCTTCTTCGGTGTTTCGGGCTTTGCTTCCTCCGCCTTCGATCCTTCCGCTTCCGTCTTCCGGTTCTTCCCCAGGCAAACGCTGTCCGCCAGGTCCCATTTCTCAGCGATCTTCAGGAAGGTTCCGTCCTCCGCCATTTCATTCAGCGTTTCCTGAACCTCATCCCGAAGCTTCGTATTCCCCAGCATGAAACCGACCCCGTACTGTTCTGTGGAAACCACGTCCTCCAGCATACGGAATCCGTCTCCGCGATTCTCAAGCTCGTGCTTCGCAACCCCGATATCCAGACAGATCGCATCCGCCGATCCCGCCTCCAGATTCATGAATGCGCTGTTATAATCCGCAACCTGCTGAAGGCTCTCAAAGGTTGCAGCCAGATCCTTGTTGGACTGTGTGGCATCCTCACCGGTAAAGGCCGCCAGGGCCGAGGAATCCGACTGAACGATCACTATTTTTCCGGATAGCTGTGACAGCTTCTGTACCTCTGAACCGGCACGTACCACAACCACCTGTGAATTATCCACATAGGCCTCAGACCAGGTATACTCGTCTTCTCTCCCCTGAATGGTGAATCCGTTCCAGATACAGTCGATCATCCCGGAGGAAAGCTCCATATCCTTGGAATCCCAGTCTATGGGCTGCTTCTCCAGCTTCCATCCTCTGCGTTTACATACCTCTTCCGCCAGATCCAGATCAAACCCCACATACTCTCCGTCTTCATTCTTGTATCCGTAGGGAGGAAACTCTGCATCAAAACCCACTGTAAATGTTGCAGTTTCTTCGCTTTCCTTATCATTCTCCGCTCTTGCAGTCATTCCTCTGCTGAAAAGCAGCCCCAGGATCAGGGCTGCGATCAGCAATGCGGTGATCGGATTATGGCGTTTCCATCGTTTCATCCGGATTCTCCTATTATTTCTTCAGATAGCCTTTCTTGTCAAAGGAATACTTCTTTCCGTCGATGGTTATCTTTGTATTCTTTGCGAACCATCCAGATGTATCCTTATACATCCATCCCTTTTTGGTCTTCTTCCAGGATGCTTTTGCCTTGTAGGTCCAGGAACCGTTCTTAGCGAGCCAGTATCCGCCGATCCACTCCTTGGATGCCATTCTTCCGTTCTTCTTAAAATAGTACCAGGTTCCGTCCACCTGCTTCCAGCCCTTGAGCATCGTACCATTTGCAGCGAAGCGGAACCACTTGCTTCCGATATGATACCACTGATCATGGGGGCCGATCACCTTTGTGCTCTGACTTACAGTCAGCTGTCCGTCATCGGAATTATAGCTGATACTGTTTCCATCCTTGTCCACCTCCGGTTTCTCATCCAGAAGCCAAGGGTTCAGAAGCTTCGGATTCTTACAGATATCCATTGTCTGGATCGGATTTCCCTGGCAGCGAAAACCGTTAAGCTTTGTATTTGCCGCTATGGAAATGGCTTTGATCTGGTTGTTTTCTACAAAGAGCATTTCCAGCTCCTTGTTATTTGCCAGATTCAGATTTGTAAGCTTATTCACTGCACAATCCAGATGTTTCAGTTTCCGGTTTTTGGTCACATTCAGCTCGGTGATCTCGTTGTCGCAGCATTGCAGCAGCTCCAGATCCAGATTGTTGCTGACATCCAGAGAAGTAAGCTTATTTCCACCACAGCTGATGCCTGTCAGCTTCGTATTCTTACTGATATCGATACTTTTCAGGGCGTTGGTTGCAATCTCCAGATCCTCCAGATTGGGATTCTTACTGAATTCAGCTGTTGTGATCTCATTTCTTCTGACATCAAGCGACTTCAGATTACCGAAGCACTCGATCCCCTTCAGGCTTTTGATCTTATAATCTCTGGCCAGAATATACGTAACAGCATCCTGCTCCTTGCGGGACAGCACTCCGTCTTTATTTTTATCAATCTCTTTCTTTACGTATTTCCTAAAACCCTTGTCCGGGAAATTCGCAGCATTGATGGTCACGTCACCAGTTGCAGCCTCGGTAACCACCGGTACGGTTAAGCTGAGCATCCCTGCCAGGCAGAGTGCTCCCAGTCCAAATCTCAGTTTCTTAAACATCTCAAATCATCCTCCTCTTTTTCAAGCCATTCTTCTGTGCTTGTTCTGTTTGTTTCACGGCTCAGAACGAGTCTCCCTCTGTCGTCACTTCGCCCTCGCCGTGTTCCAGGATCTGCTCCAGAGTACGCCACCCCAGAACAGCACATTTCACACGCGCCGGCATGTGTGAAATGTCCTGCAGGGAGGAAGCCTCCTCCAGCATCTCCAGTTCTTCCTCCGAGACCTTCTCCTTGATCATTTTCATGAAAATGTTCTTCAGCTTCAAAGCCTCTTCGGGGGTCCTTCCGATCACAAGATCCAGCATCATATCCGCGCTGGCCTGTGAGATGGCGCAACCGTCTCCGATAAACGCCCCCTCCTCGATGGATCCGTCCTCAGCAAACTTCAACTGCAGAGTAACATCATCTCCGCAGGAAGGATTCACTCCTCGCTGGCTTGCCGACGGTTCGATCAGCGGATGCTTATGTGTCGGATGAAGATTATGCTCCGTAAGGATTTCGTTGTAAAATGTCCGATTCTGCATATTATTTCCTTTCCTGAATCACTCCGGTCTGGCCTAGTTCATTCCCATCATGGGGCGGATCTTCGCGATCCCCGCTGCCAGGCGTTCCACCTCTTCCTCGGTATTATAGAACATGAGGCTGGCACGGGTGGTAGACGGTATCTGCAGATACTGATGCAGTGGTTCGGCGCAGTGATGTCCTGCTCTGACCGCAAGCCCCTGATCTGCCAGGATCGCTGCAACATCATGGGGGTGAACTCCCTCCACCCGAAATGTAAAGATCCCATGATGTCCCTCCGGTGTATCCGATCCCAACAGCTGAATGTGGGGAATGTCACGGATCAGACGGAAGGCCAGTGCCGACAGCTCCCTCTCCCGCTCCACGATCCAGTCGATTCCTATGGATCCGATGTAATCGATGGCAGCGGCAAGACCGACAGCCCCGCCTGCATTTACAGTTCCTGCTTCGAATTTGTGAGGCAGCTCCGCATAGGTCACATGCTCCAGAGAAACCGTCTCGATCATCTCTCCTCCGGTCAGGAACGGCGGCATCCGATCCAGAAGCGCTTCCTTCCCGTACAGAACACCGATCCCCATGGGGGCCAGCATCTTGTGACCGGAGAAGGCCAGAAGATCCACTCCCAGCTCCTGTACATCCGTTCTTCCATGAGGAACGCTCTGGGCTCCGTCCGCAACAAATACCGCACCCACCTGATGCGCTGCCGCAGCAAGAGCTTTCACGTCCGACATCTGACCGAATACATTTGACATGGCTGTAAGTGCCACGATCCGGGTATTCTCTGTCAACAGTTCCTTCAGCTTCTCCGGAAGAAAGGATCCATCCTTCTCCGGCTTAAGATATACAACCTTCGCTCCTGCGCGCTTCGCCGCATGCTGCCACGGAAGCAGATTGCTGTGATGCTCCGCAACACTGCAGACGATCTCATCTCCGGGATGCAGCAAAAGCTCTCCCAGACTATATGCCGCCAGATTCAGGCTCTCGGATGCATTTCGTGTGAAAATGATCTCCCGGGACGTCCGGGCATTTACAAAGCCGGCCACCTTTTCTCTCGCGGCCTCATAAGCCTCAGTCGCCTCAACTGAGAGATCATACAAGCCCCGGAAGGGGTTTGCGTTTCTGTGATAATAAAATGCATCCACGGCTTCGATCACGGCTTTGGGCCGCTGCGAGGTAGCCGAGTTGTCCAGATACGCCAGGTCCGTACTCCCGAAGAAGGGAAAGTCCCGGCGGATCTCCTCCACCTTCTGATTCATGAATCAATCCTTTCTGTCCTTTATGCCTCTTCCTCTGCTTCGCCTTCCTGCAGTCTGTCCAGAAGCTCCTTCCGCAGACTGTTCTCCGGAATCTTCCGAATACTGCCCAGAAGCCTTCCGCGGGCCATCAGCCGGTAAGCGGTTTCGTCATCGATCCCCCTGGACCGGAAATATAACAGGATCTCGTCTGACAGATCTCCGATGGTAGCGCCGTGCTCTCCTTCCACATCCTCTTCCTGACAAAGGATCAGCGGAATGGTCTTGTTGACCACATTTTCTCCCAGAAGGAGCACATCCTCCCGTTCCGAACCCTTAGATCCCTTGCAGCCGCGGATAAAGTCTACGGTAGCACGACAGTTCTTGGAAGCGCCCTCCCAGAGCACGCCCCTGATACTCATTTCCGTGGTTGTTTCCACTCCATGATGGCGTGACACATAGTTCAGGTCCACATGCTGTCCGGCCTCCGCCTGATATGCGGTCTCTATCCCCAGATGTGCGTCCTTCTCAGCGAGATCTGCCGCAATCCCCAGGATATTCTTCGCCCCACCGAGTACGATCTGCAGGACTTCAAAGGACCCTGCCTGCTCCACATGGGCACCTACATCCGAGTATGCAGCCATCTGCTCCGGCTGATCAAAGATCTGTACCAGCCGTACCCTGGCGCCGCGTCCGACGATAAACCGCGTATCCAGTGTGGCAGAGAGCGCTGCCTCCCCCTTCGCACTTTCCTCGCCTGTCAGATACATAACCACTGTATATTCACTGTTCTCCGGTGCAGAGAAACAGAATCGGTTCACTGTACTTTCCGTCCCGGTCAGATAGATCCGGAACACCAGCGGAGCTTCTGCCTTCGCTCCCTCTCCGATCTTGAAGAGGAAGGGATCCACAGGCGCCGCCGCTGTGAATTCCCGGAAGGGTTCTCCCATTCCGGTTTCCATATTCTGTAAAACGGTATATTCTCCTTCTTCAAAGGTCCCGGTTTCCACCTGGGGAAGCGTTGTCTCTGCAAGCGCTTCCGTCACCTCCGAAGGAATCATTATTTCGGTGTCATTCACCCGAAGCCAGCGCCAGGTGGGAGCCGGAAGCGGATTGACACGAATATTCATATCAGTCATTCTGTAGTCCTTTCCCTATACGGTCCTGAAAAACCGCACTTCGTCTCAATCCGGGCGTTATCCGATGGAGCCCTTCATCTCGAGACGGATCAGGTTATTCATTTCCACTGCATACTCCAAAGGAAGCTCCTTGGAGACATTGTCGGCAAAGCCGCTGACGATCATGGCCCTGGCGTCCTCCTCGGAAATGCCCCGCGACATGAGATAGAACACCGCATCGTCGCTGATCTTTCCGATCTTCGCCTCGTGCCCGATCTGAGCATCCCTGGTACGGATATCCATGGCCGGGATGGTGTCAGACTGTGAGATGTCATCCAGCATAAGCGACGAGCAGTCCACCGCCGACTTGGCTCCGGCCGCATTTTTGTTCACCACCACAGCACTTCGGAATGTGCTGATTCCTCCGGATTTGGAAATGGATTTCGCATTCACGGCGGAGGTGGTGTTTTTGCCGTTATGCACCACCTTCATACCCGTGTCCAGATTCTGTCCCTCACCCGCAAAGGTGATCCCGGTATATTCCATCCTGGAACCGTCCCCCTGCAGGATCGTCATGGGATACAGGTACGACACATGGGAGCCGAAGGATCCGGATACCCATTCCATCACGCCGCCCTCTTCCACTCTGGCACGCTTGGTGTTCAGGTTGTACATATTCTTGGACCAGTTCTCTATGGTAGAGTACCGGAGTCTTGCATTCTTTCCCACAAAAAGCTCCACGCAGCCGGCGTGCAGATTTGCGATATTATACTTCGGCGCGGAACATCCCTCGATGAAATGAAGATCCGCCCCCTCGTCCACAATGATCAGCGTGTGCTCGAACTGTCCTGCTCCGGGTGCATTTAACCGGAAATAGGATTGCAG
>CADBOW010000260.1 GCA_902796375.1 uncultured Lachnospiraceae bacterium
AAATATTTTCAATTTATGCTTGACTTTTTATTAGCAGGCTTTATTATACTATACTTCCGCACCTCAGGCAAGAACAAATGTTCGTTTGTTCGATTATTTGTTTCGCCAGATTTGACGCCAGATGACTTTGACGCTAACCCCTCCCTGAAGAGGAAGGGGATTGCGCGTCTATGTTTTGTTCAACAATTTTAATTGAGGCGTTTTCCGCTCATCTCGTCCATGTCGATATTTCCTGTGAATCCGTCTGCAGCGCATCCTGCAGGAATTACAGGAGCTTCTCCACCTCCTGCTTCACCTCATCCATATCCTTCGTGGGCTCAAATCTTGCAACCACATGGCCTTCCCGGTCCACAAGGAACTTCGTGAAATTCCATTTGATATATGCCTTCTCCCCGTACTTCTTGTTGTTCATTCCCGCAAACTTCTTCAACGCCGCGCTCTTAATGCCCTTTCCGAAGCTCTCAAAGGGCTTCTCCGTTGCCAGATATGCAAAGAGCGGGTCCGCCGTATCCCCGTTCACATCGATCTTCGCAAACCGCGGAAATTCAGTTCCGAACTTCATGGTACAGAACTCATGGATCTCCGCATCATCCCCCGGCGCCTGGTTTGCAAACTGATTGCTGGGAAAATCCAGGATCTCAAAGCCCCGGTCCCGGAACTCTTTATACATAGCCTCCATCGGATCATAGTGCGGTGTGAAGCCGCAGCCCGTAGCCGTATTCACGATCAGCAGAACCTTTCCCGCATAATCACTGAGACTTACCTCTTCTCCTGCTCTGTTCTTAACCTTAAAATCATATACTGTTGCCATAATGAATATCTCCTTTCCGGATCCTATTTCTGTGTTTCTCTCTCTTCTTTACATTTTTTGCAATTTGATTGTATGCAACCATTATAACGAACGAAAATGTATCTGTCAAGAAGAATCTCAGATTTTAACCGCCCCCGTATCTCAGCTTACCAGCCTCGGTATCTCAGCTCACCAGCCCCGGTATCTCAGCTTACCAGCCCCGGATCCACTCCAGGACCTTCGGATAGGCCTCCGTCACATCCCGATCCATGACCTCCAGCTTCCGGTCGCTGACGGTTCCTGCAGTGATTTCCTTCAGATCTTCGATGGAACTCCCGAAGCCGCTGCCCCCATGCGTCACCAGACAGTAGATGGTCTTCCCCGAGAGGTCCGTCTGCTTCACATATTCCTTCACAGGCACCGGAAGCGTCCACCACCAGAGCGGGTATACCAGTACCACCGTATCATATCCGGAAAGATCCGGAAGGTCTCCCGTAAATGTGGGGACAAATCCCTGATTCATTTCCTCCCGTGCTTCCGAGATCGTATCTCCGTAGGAGGAAGAATATTTCCTCTCCACGGTGATCTCGAAACGGTCGAAGCCTGTAATCTGCTGTACCATATCCCCGAGAAGCGCCGCATTTCCCACGAGAGTTCCATCCTCTTCCATGAGGGACGCTCCGGACACCGCATCCACATCCGGCTTGAAATCCGTATTTCCCACACGGGTAAAGGATATGACGATCCCGTGATGCGCACCCATATCCACCGTATCCGTTCCAACCGCTGCCGAATGACTCGTCTCCACCGTCACGTAATGGCGGCGGATATACTGGCTGCCATAGATCACACCAGCCGTTCCGGCAGCAAGGATCAGCACCGTCAGAACTACGGACTTCACCGTATGCTCCCGGTAAGCTGCGGCAATCCCGGCAAACCGGTTCTTCAGCCCCGGCCGCAGGAATTTGGCCAGATAATGCGCCACAAAAATGCAGAGCGCCATGATCGCCGCATAATCCAGCAGGAACCAGAGGATGGATTCATCATTATCCACGTAGACGAAGGAAATCTTTCCCGAAATATAGGAAATGAATTTTCTGTTCAGAAGCGCCAGCACACCGTAGACCGCTGCCACAATGGCAAGGAACCGGAAGAAGCCCACCAGGATGCTTCCCCAGGGCCTGCGCATTGCCCGGATCCTGCGTCCCGCACCAGAGATCATCGCAGCAAAATGCAGTCCGATGTGCATACTCATCACCAGATACACCACATGACTTACGATCAGGTGCAGAGACCTGGCCGTATCCATTCCGATCGGCATGGGGAGCCAGGTGAATACATATCCGGACATGGCCATACCGGTCAGCATCAGAAGCAGGACGCCGATTCCCAGCAGCACATTGATCACGGTCTGAAGCACGCGGTAAGCCGTGTATTTTCCTTTCAGGACGGACTTGATCCAGACCCGGTTCAGAATGTGATGCAGGATGTACAGCACGAAGATGGCGGTACCCGTGATCTCATGCCACATCTGCCCCGTCAGGCGCATGCCCATAAGAAGGAACAGTCCCACTGTCATCAGAAGATCTATGATGATTTTGACTTTCTTTTGCATACCGGAATCATTCTCCTTTCCGTAGGAATCGCCGCACTGTATTCTGTGGTGCTAAACAGTTCACAAATGATACGGTCCTGATTGAATTATATCATCACTGTTCCCTTTTTTTAACCGGATGGTGGTTGATTTTCAAAGGAAAATAGCAACATTTCCGGAAAACCCTGTTGACAATTTCAATGTAATATGTTACCTTGTTTGTGTAATATATTACTTATTGGCCCATTTTCAGGAAGGAGACTCAACGCTATGAAGCTGGAAGACGCCGCACAGCAACTGGACTTTTCCGAGATCCCTCCGAGCTACTATCTGCTCGGTCTGATCAGTGCATTTGAAAACCGATTTCAGGCCATGGCCGACAGTACCATGCAGGAGATCAGCTGG
>CADBOW010000261.1 GCA_902796375.1 uncultured Lachnospiraceae bacterium
GCGGATTATTCGGAGGTTCCCTCCGGGCCTGCGGAAGCAACTGGAGATTATTCGGAAGTTCCCTCCGGAGATGCGGAGGTGACTGCGGATTATTCGGAGGTTCCGACAGCTTCGTCGGTCCCGGCAGTTTCGTCGGTTCCGGAAGCTCCGGCAGTGAAAACCTACGGCCCCGAGGATGTGGGACTGGTGCTGTCCGGCGGCGGAGGCAAGGGCGCTTATCAGATCGGTGTCCTTCGGGCTTTGAAGGAGGAAGGCAGACTGGAGAAGGTGGCTGCCGTTGCAGGCACCTCCATCGGAGCGGTCAATGCCGTACTGTATGCCGGAGATGATTATGACAAGGCTTATAAAGTCTGGGATGACATCGATATGGATGTGCTTTTCGATATCGACCCGGCTTTGCTGGCCTCCGGCAAGATCTGCTTCTCCAGATCGGAAATGAACCGGCTTATGGATCAGTATATCGATTATGACATGATCGCATCCTGTGATATGGATATCTACTGCGGTGTGGCCGAGGCTTTGGGTGGCGGAAACTACCGGGCCGAATACATGAAGCTGAACGGGAAAAGCAACCAGGAGATCCGGAATATCCTGATGGCATCCACGGCTATGCCCATTGTATATGATACGGTCATGATCGGAGGCAGGCCCTATCGGGACGGGGGAGTGGTGGACAATGAACCCATTCGTCCCTTATATGATGCAGGTATCCGGAAATTCATCGTCATCGGACTGACCTACGGACGTGTATTTTCAGATGCGGCATTTCCGGATGCGGAATTTGTCGTGATCGATCCGACACACGATCTGGGGGATATTTTCAGCGGAACGCTGAATTTCGGTAAGGATGGCAAATCCATCAAAAGAACCCTGGGTTACAAGGACGGGAAAAGGTCCGTTAAGACCCTGTTTGAGAAGGATGAAGCCTATCTGGCACTGGCTCCGGCACTGGCAATCCGGGATTATCAGGAAACCGTAGCCGAATACGAGAGAGAGAAGAGAATCAATGCGCTGGAGCAGAGCGTAAGCAGCAGTTTGGACTATATCTCTGCACTTGAGAAGAAGTATCAGTAAATCAGTTCACAATTCTATCGAAATGGGGGTGTTACGATGGAGAAGAAAATACTGATCACCATCGGTCGTCAGTTCGGAAGTAACGGAAGGATCATCGGTAAAACCATAGGAGAGAAGCTGGGGATTCCATGTTATGACAAGGAACTGATCAAACGGGTTGCAAAGGAGAGCGGTCTCTGGGAGAATCTTCTGGATGATCTGGATGAGAAGCATACGAACAGCTTTATGTATTCCATAGTCATGGAGCCGTATGCCTTCGCTTATTCCTTTGAAAATCAGGGCTATGGCATGAATCTGAACCAGAAGGCCTTTATGGCAACCTATAATACGATCGAAAAGATCGCAAAGGAGGGCTCCGGCGTATTCATTGGACGCTGTGCCGATTATGTTCTGAGAAATACCGAGGATGTTCTCAGTGTATTTCTGTATGCACCCATGGATGTCAGAATCCGCACGGTCATGCAGCGCTTTGAGATTTCCGAGAAGCAGGCCAAGGAGCAGATCCAGAAGGAAGACAAGGCCAGAGCATCTTATTATAATTACTACACATCATCCAAATGGGGGAAGATGGAGAGCTATGATCTCTGCATTGATACATCCATTCTGGGACCGGACAAAACAGCAGACCAGATCATTTCATTTGCAAAGAGCCTGGGGTAACCGGGTAAGAGTTAGGAGTTTGTTGTGGGGATCGTACGAGACATATACAGTCGACAGAAAGATAAGCTGTTCGTAGTATTCAAAAAATACCTGGCAACTCTCTGCCTGGTATTTTTGAGCTGCGTTTTTTTCGAATATCTGCTGATATCCGAGATTGATATCGGCCGGACAGAAGAGTATACACTGATCTTCCTTGGCATGGCCATTGTGGGAACCTTCTTTACGGAAAGTGTCCTTCGGGGTCGGAAAAGCAGGGAGGTGGCCATCACCGGATATATCTTCTCCGGGTTGGGGGCGTTTCTATGGGTGATCCTTGATGTGATCGCCAAGTCAGCCAATGTTCCGAATCTGACGAAGTATTATTTTCTGGCAGTTGCCATTCTATATGTGCTCATTCTTATGGGGCTTTCTGCAATCGCGCTTCTGAAGGACAGTAAGCTTCCCTTTGAGCAGTATTTTCTGCGGCTGGTGATCTCAGCCCTCCGTCTGGTTACAATTCTGGTCGTATTGAATCTTGGAATCCTTCTGCTTCTGTGGCTTTTCAGTACTCTGATCTCAAAGGTGGACATCAATGACTGGATCATGTATGTGGAAACCATGCTGGTGGCGATCATATATGTTCCCTATGGATTATCCTGTCTGATCGATCGGTCGGAGCCGGAGCAGTCCCGGTTTGCAAAGGGACTGGTTCTCTATGCACTTATGCCTCTGCTGATCGCTGCAGAAGGAATCGTTTATATCTATATGGCACGTCTGCTTATCACCGGAGACATTCCGTCGAATCAGATATTCCCCATCTGTGCGGCTTTATTTATCATCGGATTTATCATCTGGACCATGGCCTATGCCTATACCCGTCGGGACCGTACGCCCATCTACCATAAGCTGATCCGATATTTTAAATACTTTTATGCTCCTTTCCTGATTCTGGAAGGATATGCCATCGGTGTCAGAGTCCAGGAGTACGGATGGACATTTCTGCGCCTCTGCGCAGTTGCATTTATCGTGGTTCAGTTCGTCTATCTGGCCTGGGAGCCCATCATTAATCTGTTCCGTATTCTGTTCCATAAGTCCAGGATACGTTTTGCTGAGCATTATGAATGGATCATATTCGTTCTGTTCGGACTCTATTTCTTCGCAGCCATCGTTCCATGGACCAGCTTCATCTATCTGGAATCGTTATCCCAGGAACAGCGGTTTGAGGAAAACTGGGAGGCTCTGTTGAAGCTTCAGCAGCTGAATCGTACTCTGACTCCGGATGAGTATCAGGAGGTGGCCAAGCTGCAATACTCCGGCCGGAGTATAAGGAATGTTCTGAAGGGGAATGTATACGGTGAACAGTATCTTGCGCTGAATCATTCCGATGCGGACATGGAAAAACTGTTTTCCATCAAGAGTTCTTTCTGGATCGTGGGAGAGAGTGAGAGCATAGAGATCGAACCGGAGCAGACAGTGGATGAATGGTCCGACAGTCAGTATCTGAATGGCGGAATCGAAACCGCGGTCCAGGGACTGGATGTTTCCGAATTCAATCGTGTATTTGAAGCGACGGCATATTCCGCCTATGATTTTCCGTTGGAATGGTCGGATCTGTCCAGGATCCAGCTGACCTACGGAGACAGCAAGGTGATCGAAGTGAATCTGACGAACTGTATCAAACAGATGATCATCAGCTATGAAATATCCATGGAGAAAGCAGAAGAGGGAACTACCGGAAGTCCGGTAACCTCCACAGAGGATGGAAATGCAAAGAAGGATCCTTCCAAACCTTCGGATGATATCTACCGGATCCAGGCAGATAACGGAACGTTATTCTCCATAACGAACATCACCTTCCGATACAACCCGAACACCAAACAGATCCGGAATCTGTCCATCAGCGGATATCTGTTATTCCCCTGATACAGGCGCTTCGGCGATGGGCTCATCCAGAATCGGATTCAGATATTTGGAGAGATAATAGATCTCAAGAGACTGATATTCTTCCCCTTCCGGATCTAAAGCATGTCCGTGCATATCATCAAAGGTTTTGTCTCCCCGGACACGTTTTACCACATGAAGGGATATATTTCTGGAATGGGAAGCAATCCGTTCCAGAGACTGGATCAGATCAAAGAGTGCAACACCGGCAGGTACGGAACAGGTTCCGTTCTGTAGTCTGCTGATGTGATGCTCCTGCACAACGGTCCGCATCTGACGGATTGCGTTATAAAGCGGCTCGATACGGGTCGCTTTTTTCTCGTCATCATTCTGGAAGGCCTTGTAGGTCGTGTCCAGAGCCTTCTTTGTGGCAGAGAAGATGGAGGTCAGCTCATTGATCCCGGCAGAAGTGAAATGGATCTTCTGTTCATCCATATCCTGGATCACATATGCCATGCGGACACAGTAGTCACCGATCCTCTCAAAGTCACTGATGGAATTCAGGATCTCCGATATGACCATTTTGTTATCGGGAGTCAGACGCTTTCGGTCGATTCGGATGATATAAGTGGACAGAGCGGTTTCCGCCTTGTCGATAAATTCTTCATTTTCCATCAGCTTCCGGAAGGTCTTATCATTATAATCCGCAAGCAGATCCACTGTCAGATAATAATTCTCGATGATCTTCTCGGACATATTTCCGATCACACGTTTGCAGGCATTGAGCGCGATCCCGGGAGTATTGAGAAGTCGTGCATCCAGGACCCGAAGTTCCTTTTCGCCCACTGCTTCATCCGTATCCTTCAGAAGCTTTCCTGTCAGCTTTCCGATCTGATCGGAGAAGGGCAGCAGGATCAGAGCAGTGATCACATTAAAGGCCAAATGCATATTGGCGATACTTCCCCGGTTCATAACAGAATCCAGAAAAGCCGGTTTGACATAGAAATACATAATACATAGGAAGATGGTGAGGATCACCGATCCGATGATATTGAACAGAAGATAGGACATGCTTACCCGCTTTGCCTTCTTGGGGGCACCGATGCTTCCGAGAATGATGGTCATGCATTTTCCGAGATTCTGTCCGATCAGCATGGGGAAAGCGATGCCGCAGGTGATGCTGCCGGTTGCGGACAAAGCCTGAAGAATACCCACAAAGGCACTGGAGCTCTGGATCAGAGCGCAGAGCAGCATTCCGATCAGGATGCCCAGGAACGGATTGGAAAATGATGTGAACAGCTTGCGGAATTCTTCGGATTCCTTCAGAGGCGCAAAAACCTCCTCCATGAAAGTCATTCCCATAAAGAGAACCCCAAGGCCCAGGAAGATTCCTGCGATATCCTTCGAACGCTGTTTTTTGGCTTTGATCAGTACAAATGCACCGATACCGATCATCATAGGAGCAAAAGAAGAAGGCTTCACCAGCTGGAGAAGGACTCCGCCACCGCCCAGATCCCCCAGACGAAGCAGCTGGGCAGTCACGCAGCTGCCGATATTGGCTCCGAATACCACAGGGATTGCCTGGCTGACCTTCATCATTCCCGCACTGACAAAACCGATGAGCATGATGGTTGTAGCGGAGGAGCTCTGAATGATACCGGTTACCACAAGACCCAGTCCGAAGCCCTTTAGAACACCGATCGCCTTCTTTTTGCTTGTGGTCAGAGTCTGCAGGATCTTCTCAAGTCCGTTTCCGGCCAAACGCTCCAGGGACTGTCCCATGTAGCTCATGCCAAACAGGAACAGCCCGACGCCGCCAAATAATTCAAGTATTGAAATAACGTCCATAAAACCTCTTAGATGATAGTTCGAGTATCACTTTATTATAACACAAAATCCTACTTTTCGCGAAGCTGAACATCGTTTCTGGCTTCCCATTTTTTATGATCATCCATAGCCGCATAATGCTTCCGGGTGGTATTGACATCCTTATGTCCCAGAACCGAAGCAACCAGATAGATATCACCGGTTTCCTGGTAGAGGGCAGTACCATAGGTGCTGCGGAGCTTATGAGGGGTGATCTTCTTCAGGGGTGTGGAGATACGGGCATATTTTTTCACCAGATATTCCACATTTCTCTGGGTCATACGGGACCTGTGAGAGGAGAGGAAGAGTGCATCCTCCGAACCCGGAGCGGCATCGATCTTTTTTCTTTCCTCCAGATATTCCTGCAGAATCCCGGCGGCTTCGTCGGAGAAATAAACCAGATCTTCATTCCCTCCTTTTCGGACCACGCGAACGGAGGTTCGGTCAAAGTCCACATCGGAAATATTGATCCCAACCAGTTCGGATACACGGATTCCGGTTGAGAGCATTAGTGTTAATAATGCCAGATCACGAACCTTGTTTTTTTCGTGAAACCTTTGCTGATTTTTCGTAAGCCGGTTGCCGTACTCGACAGTGTCCAGGAAATTGGCCACCTCATCGGATTCCATCCGAACGATATTTTTCTCCCGGATCTTCGGAGTATTTACCTTTTCGGTAACATTCTGGTCGATCCGTTCGGTCTGATATAAATATCGGAAGAAAGCCCGGAGAGCAACTATTTTTCTTTTTTTTGCAGATGCGCTGTTGGAATATTCCTTGCCGTTTTTCGTGTATAACGTAAGATAGTCCAGGTATTCCTCAAAATCACCGGCAGTAAGCTGATTCAGGGAATCCAGATCGATATCTGCAGGTTTTTTTCCTTTAAATACAGGATTTGTATCGATGAGAAATTCAAAAAATAATTTGATATCATATGCATAAGCCGTACGTGTTCTGGGTTGAGTCGTTTCGGAAATGCTCCGAAAATAATCCTTCACGTACGGAGGTAATTCAGATGTGATTTCACGGAGCCGGACAGTCTGATCACGGGCTACCTGTTTATGATAATCATTTGCCATGGATTTACTCCTTAACCACTATATACCACTACTCTCGGCCGTTTTAAACATCTATTATTTCGGAAAACTATGGTTTCACGAAATAATAGATATCGAAATCCACTACTGCTCCAGGGGCTTTCGATTGAAATTACAATTGAAATTGCGATTGAAATTACGAGTCTGAATACGGCATTTGTTTACGATCATGCCCATGCATCCTGACTCTGAGGGATTCGAATATCTACGATCAGAATCTGATCCCAGAGGAACCATTGATCGGTGGACGGCTTGTGACGAAGTGTCACCGGTCTCGGTGAATCGGCACCGCCGCTGAATACGTCATATTTTCTGTAATCCGGTTCGGACATCTGAGATGCCGAATCCTTTAAATGAACGGTAAAAGGTTCCTGTGCGGAATAATCATTTTCCGGAGCGGCTCCTTCAATATAGGATCGAGCGATATATGCCTTTCCGCCCCCCAGACGTTCCTTCAGGAACTGTTTCTCATATTCGGACAGAGGACGTGGTCCTCTCAGGAAATTCAGCATAGCCAGGCTTTCTTCGGATGATCTTTCATAGGCCATCAATGCAGCTACAGTAAGTGCGACTACTGCTTCCGGCTGATGCAGTTCTGCCTCCGGCATCGCCTTCAGTTCCTCAAGTGTAGACGGAAATCGACTCAGATTGAAATGATACTCCATGGAAACTACCTCCCATCATTATTTTATATGAAATCGAACAAACATTCAATGCTAAGTAACATCCGGTCAGACTCCGCTGAAGTCAAATTCCGGAATGAAACTTTCATCAGCGGCCTCGCCTTCCTGTACAAATCCCCGGGTGACACCCAGTTCTTCTGCGTAACGGACCAGACTGCCATATTCATACTCTGTGACTCTTCGGTCAATCTCCGGATATGCATCCTTCAGCAGCGTATGATCCGGCGTATACTGACTCAACAGACTGATATAGATCTGATCTCCGTAGGTCTGGTACAGGTAACGAAGGATCAACTTGGCCTGGATCAGCATTCCGGGAAGCAGTAAATGCCGCACGATCACGCCTTTCTTCAAAAGCTTTTCTCTGCTCTCATCCCCCTCGGATCCGGCGCTTCCATCGGTTCTGTCCTTTTCTTCGGTTTCTTCATTTTCTTCATGGAAGACGCATTCCGGCTGCTGCCGGACCATTTCCGCGATGGCTGCTTTAGCAATTTCGGGATATCCCGGTGCATGGCTGTAGCGGATCGCGTCCTGCTCCCGGATATACTTCAAATCCGGCAGATAGATATCGATCAGCCCCTCCAGCTGCTTTAATTCATCTACGGAAATATAGGAGGATGTATTCAGAAGAAACGGTATCCGGAGGCCTTCCTTCTTCGCCTTACGGATCGCCGGCCGGATCGTGGGGAGAAAATGATCCCCGGTGACCAGGTTGATGTTATTCGCATGCTGCGCTTCCAGTTCAAAAAATATATCCACCAGTCGTTCCGAAGTGATCTCCCTGCCGGATCTTCCCCGGCTGATGGCCTGATTCTGACAATAGACACACCCCAGATTGCATCCGGTGAAAAATATCGTACCGGATCCGGCCCTTCCGGAAATGCAGGGTTCTTCCCACATGTGTAATGCTGCCCGGGAAACCTGCAGCATACTCCCTACCTTGCAGGCACCGGGCCCGTGATTCCGATCGATCCCGCATTTTCTGGGACAGATCCTGCAGTCACTGTAATCTGTGATCATAGCTTCTCCCCGCCCTTCTCTTCCACCGGTTCTGCTCTATTTTTCCGGCTTGGAGAAGGAAAGAATCTTATTTCTGTTTTGCTCCATGGTAACCGCGGTCTGCAGAGCGATCACGATCATCTGATTGAAGGTTGTCACCCGTTCTTCCGGATCCATGACCTCTCCGGTCACCAGATTATCGGAGATGGATACCAGTGTTAATGCTCTCTTCCCGCACTGGGCCGCTGCAAAATACAGACCGGCAGATTCCATTTCCACCGCCAGGACCCCCAGCTTGGCCAGCTTCATGGCCCGGTTCGCATCATCATAGAAGGCATCTGTAGAATACAGGGTTCCGACCGCCAGATCCATACCGTTCTTTCTTGCATGATCCACAGCTGTTTCCAGCATGGAATAGCTTGCGGTGGGGGCAAAGGTGGCTCCCAGATCCACCTGGGACATGATATTGGAATCCGTACAGGAAGCCATTCCGGCCACTACGCTTCCCAGAGAAAGCTCCTTATTCAGAGCTCCGGCGGAGCCCACACGAATGATATTTTCCACATCATACTGGGAGTACAGCTCCCGTGCATAGATGGAAATGGACGGGATACCCATACCACTGGCCATGACCGTGATCGGTACACTGTGGTAATATCCGGTGTAGCCCTGAACACCTCTTACATCGTTGACAAGGTGCGCCGCTTCCAGATACTGATCCGCGATATATTTGGATCTTATCGGATCTCCGGGCATAATAACGGTTTTTGCGATATCCTCACGTTTTGCTGAATTATGCGGTGTCATAAATGTATCCCTCCCCTGTAACAAAAAAACATGTTTTATTCAACAGATTTCAACGATTCGGCCATATTGATCCGGTCCAGCTTCCGCCGCATGAAGAGACTCACCAGGAAGGCGAATACAAAGGTCAGAATGACGCCCAGCAGGAAGCTGAAGGGTTTGATCTGTATATTAAAATATACCATATCTACTATGATCTGCGCCATAACAAATCTGTGCAGAAGGATTCCCAGCCCCAGACCGATCAGTACTCCGAAGGCGGTCAGAACATAGTTTTCCCGAAAAATGTACTGGGAGGTCTCCTTCGGATAGAATCCCAGCACCTTGATGGTGGCAATCTCCCGGATCCGTTCGGTGATATTGATATTCGTCAGATTATATAATACAACGAAAGCAAGGCCTGCAGCACTTAGGATAACGATCAGTACGATATAATCCAGACTGTCCAGCATTTTCGTGAAACGTTCCTTCCAGGTCTCAAAGACACTGATGCTGACCACCTCCGGAATCCGGGCTATGGATGTCTGAGCCTCAAAAAGATCCGTGCCCGCGGGGAACTTCAGATATGCGGTGTTCATATCCCCGTTGATATCCGCATCATTTGCGATCACATAGTTATATACATGATTTCGGAATATGCCGGAGATCCTCACCTTCACTTCTTTCATTTCCTCGTTTCGAAGGGTTATGGCGTCTCCGATGTTAAGATCATATCGGTCGGCTATGCTGACACTGATCAGCACCTCTCCTTGCTTCGGCAGCTCCAGTGTTTCATCATCCAGTGTCATAAGGTGGAAGTAATCCCGAAAATCCTCTTTCTCCGAGGTCTGCGGTGATAACAGCTGAACACTCTTTACGGTCCGCCCGGATAACAGATCCCAGGAACCGGAATGAAACAGGATGTATTTCATATCCATGGAATCCAGCTGTTCCTTCAGATCCTCCGGAGGTGCTTCTCTGCTGCCGTTCTTATATCCCACTTCAATATCGGCCACCTGGATCTCTTCATATTGCAGCCGGGAGAAGTCGGCTATGGAATCCTTCAGTCCCAGACCCGTCAGAAGCAGTGCCGTACATCCGCTGATCCCCACGATCATCATCAGAAAACGTCCCTTATAGCGGAAAATGTTCCGGACGGAAACCTTATGGAGAAACTTCAGATGATTCCAGATCAGGGGTACTCTCTCCAGCAGTACTCTTTTCCCGGGCTTCGGAGCCTTGGGCCGCATAAGTCCTGCCGCACTCTCCGTCAGTTCATACCGACAGGCGATCAGAGTGATCCCTACAGAACAGGCAACGGAAACCGCCAGAGCCACAAGTGCCAGCTGCCAGTCAAAATAATATCTGAGGGGTAACAGGATATACATCAGATGATAGGTGATCCAGATCACTCCGGGAAATAGAAAAATGCCGACGGAATATCCGAATACACAGCCCAGCATGGCTGCAGATCCCGAATAACCGGTATATTTTCGGACGATATCCTTATTCGAATAGCCCAGAGCCTTCAGAATACCGATCTGTCCTCTCTGCTCTTCCACCATTCGCGTCATGGTGGTCATGCAGACCAGAGCCGCCACGAGAATAAAGAATATGGGGAAGACCCGGGCGATCTGTTCCACGATCTGTGAGTCATTTTCAAAACAGGCATATCCGATATTGGTATTCCGTTCCAGCAGATACGCCTCAGCTTCCATTTCGCCTTCAGATGTGAACATGGACCAGAAGGTAAGAAGCATGTTGGACGGATCAAATGCGGCGCGGTTCATCCTCTTCTTCACCAGCTTTTTCAGGAACTCCTCCCATACCGGTCGGAGCTGGTCCATTCTGTCATTATAGGTATCCGAGTAGATCTCTCCCGGTACATCCAGATCCACATAGATCTCCGTATAGCTGGTATCGGCAAAGGAATCCGGTGTCAGATAGAGAAAACCGTCCACCAGCCCGTTTCCCAGGGATGTGGATCCCCGTTCGAAATTGATATACAGCGCGGAATCCGCAAAGCCCACCACCGTCAGCTGCTTCTTACGAAAATGCGCCTTCGTCCCTCTGGAATTGGATTCGGCGATGGTCATCACATCACCCAGTTCAAAGTTGCTCCGGTTCCGGTTGTCCAGAAGAACCTCGGATGCCGTTTCGGGATAGCGGCCTTCACGGAGCAGCAGCTGATTGATATCCTGTGGAAGAGAATGCGCTTTATAGATCACCTCGTTATCTTCTTTTCCATCCAGGATCACATCGTATTGAAAACCACCTTCCGCGGAAATGACACCATCTCTTGCTCTGACTGCCTCTACGTCCTTATCATCCCAACCTACGGTGGAAACCAGCCGGTAATCGAAGAAATGCTTTTCCTCGTAAAAAAGATCCATGGTCCGTTTCATGGTCGGTGTGGTAATACGAACACCCGAAAAAAAACCGACTCCCAATGCGATGATCGCAAAGATCGCAAAGAATCGGCCGAAGGATCCCTTCACATCCCGAAGAGAGGAACGATGTAAGGCTTTCTTCCGGTTGCTGTTCATATTTTCCCTATTACCACTCTATCGTTTCTACATCCACCCGGTTGTCATTGATATACTCTTCTCGGATCTGTCCGCTTTTTACTTTTATGATCCGGTCTGCCATGGCTGTCAGGGCGGAATTATGAGTGATGACGATCACGGTGGTCCCGGTATTCCTGCAGGTATCCTGAAGCAGCTTCAGAACGGACTTTCCGGTCTGATAATCCAGCGCACCGGTAGGCTCATCGCACAGGAGAAGCTTCGGATTCTTCGCCAGGGCTCTGGCTATGGCCACCCGCTGCTGCTCTCCTCCGGACAGCTGGGAGGGGAAGTTCTTCATACGGTCCTCCAGTCCCACATCCCGAAGCACATCCACGGGAGAAAGCGGATTTTTACAGATCTGGACCGCCAGCTCCACATTTTCAAGGGCCGTAAGATTCTGCACCAGATTGTAGAACTGGAATACGAAGCCCACATCATAACGTCGGTACGTGGTAAGCTTCTTTTTGTCATAGGCGGAGATCTCCTCTCCGTCTATGATCACACGACCGCTGGTCAGGGTGTCCATTCCTCCGAGAATATTCAGGATGGTGGTTTTCCCGGCACCGGAGGCACCTACGATCACGCAGAATTCTCCCTTCTCGATGGTGAAGGAAGCACCGGATAAAGCGGGGATATCCACTTCCCCGCTCTTATAGATCTTCTTTACATCCTGAAATTCCACAAATGCCATTCCAACACCTCAA